>JAJXVC010000196.1 GCA_021782295.1 bacterium
ATCAGGATCGCTAGCTGTGTGGTCACATTGCTTCCTTTGAGTGTAGAGAAGAGAGCGCGGGAAATGGGGCCCCGGGCCGAGGGCACGGAGCGCTTTGTAGAGTGGTCGCTCGGCCGCTACGGCGGTGCGAGCCGGGAGTCCTCCCTCTAGGGCTTCGAGTGCTCTTCGGCGCGCTCGAGAAAGCGCTGATGGGATTCGGCAACGACGCGACGGGCGTTCGCGGCATCGTGCCAGCCGACGACGCGCGTCTGCTTCCCCTCGAGGAGCTTGTAGCTCTCGAAAAAATGCGAAACCTTTTTGAGCAGATGCGGAAAAATCTGCGTGAAATTATGAATTTCGTCGAACGCAGGCTCGCCGACCGGAACGGCGAGCACCTTGTCGTCCTCCTTGCCTTCATCGAACATCTCGAGCAGGCCGATCGGCCGGGCCACGACAAGGCATCCGGGGAAGGTCGGTTCGATCGTCAAAACGAGCACGTCGAGCGGGTCGTCGTCGAGTGCAAGCGTCTGTGGGGCGAAGCCGTAGTCGCCCGGATAGTGTATCGCCGAATGAAGGACGCGATCGAGGCGAAAGATGTCGAGTTCCTTGTCGTATTCGTATTTATTGCGCGACTTTTCGGGAATCTCGACGACCACGTTGATCTCTTCGGGGGCGCGTCGACCCAATGGAAGATCGAGATAATTTCTTGGCTTGCGTTCCCTCGTCATCGCTCCGGAGGTTCTGGCCGGCCGCGAGCGCTACCTGGGACGGAGTGACGCAGGTGAGACGCGAATGGCAGCATCGATGATCGAGTCGACCGACCTGCTTATCGTTGGCTGCGGTCCGGCAGGCGGCGTTGCCGCCCGCGAGGCCGCGTCGCGTGGTATGCGCGTCGTCGTGCTGGAGAAGGATGCCGTCGTCGGGAGCAAGCGCGTCTGCGCCGCGGGCCTGCGGCCGGGTTTTTGCACGGAGTTCGATCTTCCCACGTCGCTGATTCATTGCAACACACCTCGGCTCGCGCTCTTCGATCCGTTCGGGCAAGAGCACGCCGTGCGTTTCGGCCCCGGGCATACGTCGACGCGCGAAGAGCTCGACGGAGCGATCGCAGCGCGCGCGGTTGAGGCGGGCGCCGAGATTCGCACCAATGCGCTCTTTCGCGAACTCAGCGTTGAAGGCGATGAGAAGATCGTCGATTACGCGGAGACCGCGCGCGGCGAACGTCGGCGTATCCGCGCGCGCCACGTCTTTCTTGCCGCGGGATCGACGGCAAAATTGGAGCGTCTCCCGCACTTCGCATTTTCGCGTTGGTCGTCGGGATTGATGACGACCTTGCAGCAACGATGGTACCTCGCTCGCCCTGCAGCGCCGATTGCCTACGAAACCCTGGAGTTGCATTACTATCCGGCGCGCGATGGCCGTTTGGTCGTCGCCTGGATGTTTCCAAAACGCGATCACCTCGCCATCGGCTTGGGAATCACCGGAAAGGTGCCGGGTGCCGATCTGCGCGAGGAGCTCGACACCTTTGCGGAGCGCACGATTCGCCGACTTGCGCCGGGAATCGAGGCGCGGGTGAAGCTCGAGGGGCATCTTCTTTACGGCGGATTGCCGCGCCCGAACGTCGGGGCGGAGGGAGTGAGTATCGGCGGTACCGCCGCCGGGCTCGTCGATGCAACCAACGGCGAAGGCATCTTCGAGGCGGCGACGAGCGGGCGCATGCTCGCCGATATTGCATGGCGCTACCGTGGCGATGCCTCGCGTGCCTCGGCGGTCTACGCGCGCGCACTGCACGACCGCTTCTATGCACGACTTGCACGGCGTGTCAAACTGATCGACTACTTGGGGCGGCGCCCGGAACGCTTTCGCTTGCTCTTCAAGCAATTTGCCGCCGTCCCGCGCTTTGCCGAGCTTATCGCAAACGAGCGCTTCGACCGGACGTGGGCCGATCGCATCTTTCTCTCCCTTCAGGCCGCCCGCTTCGGGGCGAGATCCTTACTTGCGTAGGCCGCAATGTCGGTAATGCCGATTACCTCCGAACAGTATGCTCGGTTACGCGACACCATTCGCGAGCGTTTCGGTATCTATTACGATGATTCGAAACAGTTTTTACTGCAGAGTCGGTTGCAAACGCGTTTGATTAAATGCCGAGTCGCCGATTTCGACGAGTACTACCGCTATCTCACGATCTCTCCCGACCGCGAGGCGGAGTGGGACGAACTTGCATCGGTGCTCTCCAACAACGAGACCTATTTTTTTCGCGAACGGGCGCAACTCGATGTGCTGGCAAGCGAGGTTGTCGACGAAGCGCTCAAAAATCGTCGTCGTCTGCGTATTTGGTCGGCGGCCTGCTCGACCGGCGAAGAACCCTACACGATCGCGATGCTCCTCCTTGCCGGAGGGCGCATCGCGCCGTCGGAGATCGAAATTAAAGCCGGCGATATCTCGCCTCGCGCGCTCGAGAAGGCGAAGACGGGGTTCTATCGCGAGCTTTCCTTTCGCGCGACACCCCCGGAGGTGATGGCGAAGAACTTTCGCCCTTTTGAGAGCGGCTATTTTATCTCCGACGAGATCAAGCGTATGGTCGAGTTCTCGCGCGTGAATCTGCTCGATCAGCGTGCCGTCGCCGCCTACGGGCCCGCCGATGCGATTTTCTGCCGCAACGTCTTGATCTATTTCGATAAACCGACGCAGAAGCGCGTGGTCGAAAATTTCGCGAAGGCGCTACGCCCCAACGGCTATCTCTTTCTCGGGCACGCCGAATCGATCATTCGATTGACCGATCTCTACGAGCCGGTGGTCACGCCGAAGGCGATCTACTATCGCCTGCGAGGTCACAATGACGCGCATTAAAGTTCTCGTCGTCGATGACTCGGCGTTCATGCGGCAAGCGATCGTGAAGATGTTGGAGAGCAGCGAGGATATCGAGGTCGTCGGTACGGCGCGCAGCGGCGAAGAGGGTGTGACGCGCGCGGAAGAACTCGTTCCCGACGTCATCACGATGGATGTCGAGATGCCGGGAATCGGCGGCCTTGAAGCGGTACGATTGATTCACGAACGCTCGCGCACGCCGATCATCATGGTCAGCGCGCTCACGCGCGAGGGAGCGGAGACGACCTTCCGCGCGCTCGAGCTCGGGGCAGTGGATTTCATCGCCAAGCCGGATAGCGTCTACGCGAATATCAAGGACGTGCAGCGCGATCTGCTGACGAAGATTGCGATCTTCGGGCGCCGCGGCCCCCGCGTCTCCCCGGAGCGTCGCCCGGCAGCGCCGGCACCGGCACCGCCTGCGCCGGTCTACGTCGCGCCGCCGCGCGCATCGCACGAGTTCTTTGAATGCACCGCGATCGGCACCTCGACGGGTGGCCCGGTCGCACTCTCCAAAGTCATTCCCGCGCTTCCCGCCGCCTACCCGACACCGATTCTCTTGGTTCAACATATGCCGCTCGGCTTTACGCGCCCGCTCGCCGATCGTCTCAACGCACAGAGCGCGTTGCATGTCGTTGAAGCAGCTGAAGGCATGATCGTCGCTCGCGGCAGCGTCTTGGTCGTGCCGTCGGGCAAGCAACTCGAATTGCGGCGTTCCTTCGGCGAGATCGTGATTGCTCTGCGCGAGGACGACGGAAGTTCGCTGCATGTCCCGTCGGTCGACGTGCTTGCCGCGCAGACGGCGGCGGCATTCGGCGCCGGTGCGCTCGGCGTTATTCTTACCGGCATGGGGCAAGACGGCGTCAAAGGATTGCGCGTCCTCAAGGATCGCGGCGGGTACGTCGTCGGTCAGAACGAAGCGACGTGCGTGGTCTACGGCATGCCGCGCGCGGCGGCGGTGGCGGGGCTCGTCGACCGCGTCGAGCCGCTCGAGCGCATAGCGCCGACGCTCGTCGAACTTACCCATCGCGCGTTCGGAGAGACGTCACGGTGAGCGATCGTTCGAGCGGACGGTACTGTATCGCCGGTGAGCTGTACACGCGCGAGGAGTTGATCCATAAATACCTCCATCTCGTCAAGTATGTGGCCGGACGCGTTTCTTCGAATTTACCGCCGAACGTCGAAATGAACGATCTCATCAACGATGGAATCGTCGGGTTGATCGACGCGATTGAAAAGTACGACGACGAACGCGGCGTAAAATTTGAAACCTATGCGATCACGCGCATCAACGGCGCGATTCTCGATGCGCTGCGCTCGTTGGACTGGGTTCCACGCGCGGTGCGGCAACGCGCGCGCGAGGTCGAGCGGGCGATCGGTGAGCTTGAGGCGACGC
>JAJXVC010000197.1 GCA_021782295.1 bacterium
AAAGCGCTCCATCAACTCAGGGCCGAGAATTCCGTCTGGAAAGCCGGGGAAGTTCTCCACCTCGGTGGTCAGCATCAACTGCCCTCCGTAGAGTCCGCCGGCGATAACCAGCGGTTCGAGGTTGGCACGCGCGGCATAGATCGCCGCGGTAAGCCCGGCCGGGCCGGAGCCGATGATCGTTACACGTTCCATAACGCTCTCTTCGACCGCATCGCTACGCGCTCCGGTTGCGTGGGGCAGCAAGGCGCCGTCGATGCGTCGAAGAGCCGCTGTATGAACCACTGGCCGAAGCTCGATCTCGAAGATACGGTCGGGGATGTCCTACGCAAGACGATGCGCGGATCTCGCGTGAGCGTACGGGATCTCTCGGCGGCTACAAATATCGCAGAGGCTTCGATCGAGGCGTGGCTCGCCGACCGAGGGGCTCCCGACGCCGATGAGGCCGCACGGCTGGCAACCGCTCTCGGCCTGGAACGGCGGCGCTTTCAGCAGCGTGCTGCGGGAGCCTGGTACCCCGCCGATCTCACCCTGCCGCTGGTGCACCAACACGCGCAACTGCCGCATCCCAGTAATGGATATATCGTTCGGGCGGCGCTCGACGAGCGCTTCGCTGCTATCGTCGACCCGGCAGGAAAGCCCGACGCGTTGCTTGCGCTGCTGCGAAAAAGCGACCTCGAATTCTCCTATATTTTAATCACGCACAAGCACGACGACCATTGCGATGCCGCCGAAGCGGTCGCGTCCGCCTATCCCAATGCGCGCGTCGTCATGCACGAAGTTGATGCTCCTGCCATCGGTGCGCTCGCCACCACGGCGCTTCCGATCCGCAAAGGCGAGCGGCTTCCCTTCGGAACGCAAAACGAGATCGAACTCATTCCGACGCCCGGACATACCGACGGTTCATCATGCTTTCGCATCGGCGATCTGCTCTTCACCGGCGATACGCTCTTTGCCGGAAGCGTCGGCGGCTGTTTCGGCAATCGCTTTGGGTATGCCGACCTGCTCGCAAACATTCGCCGCGAACTCTTCGTTCTTCCCGATGCAACGGCGGTGCTTCCCGGGCATGGGCCACCGACGCGTATCGGTTGGGAACGTTGCGAAAATCCATTCTTTTCCGACGAGGAGCCGCGAACTTGAATCCATCTCCGCTTTGGTATCGCATGCGCGGTACGATGATACTGCTCATCGTTTTCCTGAGTTTTCAACTTGCCTACGGCCTCTCGACCTACTTCCATCAGCCGACGCAACCGACTGCGTGGCAGCTTGCCGCCCATTCCTACGCGCGTTTTCGCGCGATTTTAGCGATCGGCGCGTTCTTTGCGATCGTTGCTTTCTTGATGCGTATCTGGGGCGCAGCCTACCTTCGCGCCGCAATCGTGTGGGCGCGCGATGCATCGGCAACGCAGCTCATCGTCGCCGGCCCTTTTCGCTACGTACGAAATCCGCTCTACCTCGGCAATCTACTCGCGCTACCGTGGATCGCGCTCTTCATACCGCCGGTGGGAATCTCCATCCTTGCCGTCGGGACGATCCTCTTCCTCGCCGCTCTCTCGCGATACGAAGGTGAGATTCTTCACCGTCGCTTCGCGACCGAGTACGAGCGATACGCGCAGCAGGTTCCCGCACTCGTGCCCCGATTGTTCCCGATCGCCGAAGATCCGCTCGCGCCGAAGGCGGATTGGCGCGAAGGTTTGCGTTCGGAGCTCTTCATGCTCTCCTTCGCAATCGTCGCCGTTCTCTTTGCCATCGATCCCAAACTCATCGAACTGCAATGGATTTGGGTGATTCCATTCGTGGCGTTCGTCGCGCAGTGGCTTTTCACGCGCGCAAGAGATCGCTAGGCGCGCAATTTATACCCAATCGCGATCATGCGAAGCGCAACGACCACGGCGATGACGGCCAGAACGGTCACGGCGCCGAGTGAATACCCCAGCGGTAGATATCCGGTGCCGGTATAGCTATAGCGAAACGCATCAATGATATAGAAAATCGGATTGAAGAGTTCGATCGAGCGAAGATTCTCCGGCAACATCGTTGCCGAGGTAAAGACGCCTCCGACGAAGGTCAACGGCGTAATCACAAACGTCACAAATGCAGCGATGTGATCGAAGCGTTCGGCCATCATGCCGAAGATCAGGCCGAGTGAAGAAAAGAGCGTCGTCACGATAACGATGCAGAGCACGGCGAGCCACCAGTTTTGCGGCACGGCATGGACGAGTAGCATGCCCAGCCCACCGATGAGCAGCGCTATTAAGAAAGCCCGCGCCAGGCTCCCCATGAGGAAGCCCACCAGAATCTCTCCGGCGGCAAGCGGCGCAACGAGCAATTCTTGAATCGAGTTCATGAATCGCCCTTGGAAAAACGAGCTTGCGCACTCGTCGTACGCCGTCGAAATCGTCTGCAACATGATCAAGCCCGGAATGAGAAACTGTGCGTAACTTACTCCACCGACGTTTTGAATGCGGCTCCCAATCGCGAGGCCGAAGACAAAAACATAGAGCAGCGTCGTTATCACCGGTGGCCAAACCACTTGATTGATGACTTTCAACGAACGAACGATCTCGCGCTTCGCGACCGTCAAGAGCCCCACCCAGTTCACCGGCATCACCGCATTCATCGCGTCAGCTCCAAAAACACGTCTTGCAGGTCGCGGTCACGAACGAGGTCGGTCGTATCTTGTTCGGTCACGATGCGCCCCGCGCGAACGATGGCGATCCGCTTGCAAAGCGCCTCCGCCTCCTCCAAGTAATGCGTCGTCAGGACGATCGTCGTGCCGTCGGCATTGAGGCGCCGCAACAAATCCCAGAGTTCGAGCCGCAGTTCGACGTCGACGCCGGCCGTCGGCTCGTCAAGCACCAGGAGTTTCGGCGAATGGATCAACGACCGGGCGATCATCAGGCGGCGTTTCATCCCGCCGGAGAGTTTCGTATATTCGCCGTTGGCTTTATCCGAGAGCGCAAAACGTTCGAGCAATTCATCCGCGCGCGCGCGTATCTTCGGGCCGCGAAGGCCGAAGTATCCGGCCTGATAGATCAAAATATCGCGGATCGAGAGGTACCGATCGAGGTTGATCTCCTGCGGGCAGAGGCCGATCAAGCGGCGCGACTCGCGCCATTCTCGTTCGGTATCGTATCCGAAGATCTCGATCTTCCCGGCTGTGGGCCGCACGAGGCCGACACACGCCCCGATGGTTGTCGTCTTGCCTGCGCCGTTGGGACCAAGAAAACCGAAAAACGCGCCTTGCGGCACATCCATCGAGATGCCGTCGACGGCGACAAAGTCACCGTAGCGCTTCACGAGCCCGTCGATCCGTAACGCGGATTCACTCACGGGATAATACTCGTCAACCGTTTATAGCGATGCCGACGCAGGGTCGCGATCAGCCGCATGCTTCCCGGAATGCCGCACTCCGCGAGTTGCGTGGCAACGCGTTTCACGTCGAATTCAATCCGGCGGTGCTTCACTTGCCAGCCGCCCGAACGCAGCGTAAGAATCGCGTAACACGCGCGCGGGTCGCCGTCTTTCGGCAGCCCGGCCGAAGCGACATTAATCAATAATTTCCCACGCCAGAGTCGCACGTACGGAAGATGGAGATGCCCGAAAGCAAGCGCCGATGCCGCTTCGGAACCGACCATCCGCTCCAGCGTTGCATCGTCGGCATCGGGCCAGAGATGCTCGTCATCGTTGGCTGGATTTGCATGAACGACGAGGAGTTCGTCCGGCGATTCGCCGATGCGCAGTGCAAACGGAAGATCGCGCAACCACGAGAGCCACTTTTCACCGAGTTCGCGGCGCGTCCACGCTAAACGCGCTTCCTCGCCTTCAAAACGTTCCTCGCCGGGCATCGCCAGATAGCGATCGGTGTTGCCGCGCACGCACTGCGCGCCGATCTCGGATAGGCGCTGAAGCACTTTTCGCGGGCGCGGCCCATCGGCGCAGAGATCGCCGGCGGCAACGATCGCGTCGGCTCCCCCCTGCGATGCAAGATCGGCAAGACAGGCATCGAGCGCAACGAGATTCCCGTGAATATCGGAAAGAATCGCGACTCGCATGCCTTCGCTCACGATCGCGCTACCGCCAGTACCAACGACGCGGGCGTCATGCCGATTTTCGTGAATTCGTAGCAATCGAAGGCATCGATGCTTACTCCGGCACGGCTGAGGATGCGCAGCGAATCGCGATACCGTATGTCGACCAAAGCATGGCGCTCGTT
>JAJXVC010000198.1 GCA_021782295.1 bacterium
CGATTCGTCGCTTCGGAACGATCCGCGTGGTAGCGAATTTGCCATCGCGCTTGCGCTCGCGTTCTACCTGACGGGCTGCGTGCTGCTCGTGACGAGCGGCGCGACGTTCGGAGCGTTGCACGCATTTGCAGCGTTCGTCGTCCTCACTGCCGTCGGCGCACTCAACCAACTGCTGCCTGTACTCACGCATGCGCCGCATGCCCGCGCGGGAATCGTACCCGCGCTCGCATCCGCGTTTGCACTCGGCTTTGCGCTGCTCGTCGCGGGCTTTTACGGCGCACCGACCTTCGCTCCGGCAGCGATCGTGCTCGCAGCGAGCGCAGCGTTTTGGGTGGGCTGGAGCGTACTCCGTCTTGCCCGCGGAACGAGCGAAGGGCGCACGCGCGCGCTGCTCGTCGTCGCACTCCTCGCATTTTTGACCGCGGTCGGCATCGGCGCAGCGATGGCCGGTCGGCTCGGTATGTTGTGGGGCGGCGCTGCGCTCTCCATCGCGCCGATTCACGCCGTTCTCGCCATCGGCGGATTCGCCGGCATCCTCGTCATCACGATCTCCTACCGGTTCGTGCCGATGTTCGCAATCGCGCATGCCGAGGGATACGGCAGATGGGGAGCGGCGTGGGCGGCGGCATGCGGCGTGCTCGTCGCGGCGGCAACGTTGACCACCTCGGCGATCGGCGCGCGCATCGGCCTCGCCGCGATCGTCATCGCCGCTTCGACGATCGGCGCGCAGCACCACCGAACGCTCGCCTCGCGGTTGCGCGCGCGGTTAGATATCAGTCTGCAGTTCGGCCGCATCGCGTGGCTCTTCGGCATCGGCGCGGCGATCGTTGCGTTCATCGGAACGTGGAATCCCGCGATCGATCCCTCGGCAATTTTGCTCGCGATCCTCGGCTGGGTTTCGATCACGATCCTCGGATACGCGTTGAAAATCGTCGGCTTTCTGACGTGGCAGAGCGCGAAGGCGCGCTTCCCCGCCGCACGGCTGCCGGCGCTCGGAAACGCCGTCGATCTCCCACTTGCCTACGGCGCGCTCGCGCTGATGAGCGTCGGCGTGCTCGTGGCCGCTTCGCTCCTGCCGATCTCCGCGCGGCTCGCGCAGATCGGCTTCGATCTCTATGCGTTGGGCGGCCTCGCGGCGGTTCTTGCCGTCGTGCGGCTCGCAGCGATCTATCTTTTTCTTTCGGAGGCAGAACATGGACCCGCAGCCGAGCACCCTGCGACTCGATAACCGCGGGCTCTCCCCGCCCGAACCGATGATGCGCATTCTCGCCGCACTCGATGATCTCGCCGAGAACGGCGTGCTGATCGCGAAGATGGATCGCGAACCGATCTTTCTTTTCGCCGAGCTCCACGACCGCGGCTATAACTATACCTGCAATCCCGATGATAGCGGCGGCTATCTCCTGGAGGTCTTTCGTCCATGAATACATCGTTACACGAACGCGTCGAGAGAGCGCTCGGCACCGTGCTCGACCCCGAACTCGGCATCGATATCGTCTCGTTAGGGCTGATCTACAACATCGAGGTCGACGCGATGGGCGTGGTCTGGATCCTCATGACGATGACGACGCCCGGTTGCCCGATGCATGAAACGATCGCCGCCGATGTCGAGCAAACGGTGCGCGCGGTTCCCGGCGTTCAGGATCTCCACCTCACCGTGACGTTCACACCCGAATGGACCCCGGAGCGTTTGAAACCGAGCGCACGCCATATTTTAGGAAGATAGAGAGCCGATGATTCGTAATGAATACCGCGAGCGCTGGGCGCGATGGCTTCCCTCCGCGCTCGAAGCACTCGCCGGCGATGCCCCGGATTTTCCGGCGGTGATGCCGGCATTTCCGCTCCCGGATATCGATCGCACCGCATTTACGGGGCCGCGCAGCGATCTGCGCGTCGCGCTCGTGAGCTCCTCGGGAGCCTACGACATGCACACGCAAGCGCCGTTCGCCGCAGACTCGATCGTCGGTGATGCAAGCCATCGTAGCTTCGAGAGCGCGTTACCAGCCGACCGCATCGCCTTTGCGCACGATCATTATGACCGTAGTGCCGCACTGCGCGACGCCGAATGCGTTTTACCGCGCGAAGCGCTGCGCAGGGCCGGCGTAACGCTGACGCCGCATATCGTCAGTTGGAGCGGCTACCTGCTCGATTGGCCAACCTTTCTCGAAGCGACGATTCCACAGATGCTCGCGCGCGTGCGCGCCGACGGTGCCAACGCCGCGGCGATCGTCCCGATATGACCGATGTGCCACAAGACGGCCGGTCTGGTCGCCAATATTTTTGAGAGCGTCGGCATCGCCACCGTTGTTGTGGGAACGATGGAGCCGTTACTGCGAACCGTGCCGCGCGCGCTGGTGACGGCGCACGGAGATGCGCCGATTGGGCTGCCGGGCGATCGTGCGCGCCAGCGCGAGGTGATCGAGCACGCGGTTGCGCTACTTCGCGCAGCGTCGCAGCGCACGCTCGAGCAAATATAGGGGCAACCGCGCTAGGTTGACGAAAACGCGGAGTGGGTTGCATCCCTCAAGCGACTGACGTCACGCTAAACGAAAAGGATCTAGCGTACGACTACGAACCACTAGGCGAAGATGTCGTCGCATTACTTGGCTTTTCGTTATGATACAACGCACGCCAGTGGAATACGCCGCTCCTTGGCTATAACCTAATGTTGGCTAAGAGTGCTTGGACTCGCTACTCTATTGACCGCGTTTTAACTGACGACTTAATCTTGTCGCCTTGTTCACACTGCACGTTAAAATCCGTCGTAGGCGCAATCAGCGAACGTGCTATGTCTTTCGCACTTTCATTTTGCGCTTGTAAAATCTCGCGCATCTGATCGACGGTCAATTGACGATCATTCGCCATTTTTTGCGAAGTAACCGACTCAACACTGTTGAAAAGGTTAGGGTTATAGCCGTTACTAAAAGACCACCCGATCGCTGAACTCTCTGCGAGATTTTTAGCGTTCACTGCTCGTTCATAAACGACGGCAATTTCCGCGTACTGTCGCACATATACCAACGCATGCTTGTCAGCGGATAAAAGCGCGCCAGTGGAAGATACTAACCATGGCGGAGCATTCGCTGAGGTCGTCAAATTTGCTTGCAGAAGCGCCACGTTATCGAGGCCCGCATTCGTCGCCCGCATTGATGACGAGAAGTCGTCCTCAACAGTTTTGAAATAGTGAGAGGGTGAAAAATACCCGAGACCCTTTGCGTTAAATCCTGCGTCGGCAGCCGCACTCGCAGCTGAGCTTATTTCGGTTGAAATTTCGGTGAGTCGAGGGGTGAGTGCCGCGAAGGTAATCGGCGAAGGCGATCCTATGGGTATCGGCGAGGTACCGATCGTCGGCACGGGAACTTGAGCAATCAAAAAAACTAAAAGAAACTGCAGCATGCTTAACCTCCTGCACATCCGCCTTCAACGCGGATAACCAGATTCACACACCAAAACACGGCGATTTCCTGGGCGAAGCTGACGCGTGAAGGTTGATTCGCGCCCCTAGAACAGGGCCCTCCTCTGGCTATCGGATACAGCGCCCTGGGAACTCAGAAGCTTACGTGTGTTCTAGATCCACAACATTCTTCAGCTACCCCATGCAATGACATTTAGGCGTCATTTCGACGATGCGCCATTGCCTGGAGTCACCCGCGCGAAGTCGCCCCTGGTTCTTCTAGATTCAATGACGCAGGCACGTCTTATCACGGATTTCGCGCTCGCCATTGCCTTTCGACCGCGCTTGCCAGCTTTCATTGACCTAGGTTCATGAAGGCGCCCGTCGCACCGCGTACACTGTGCGGAGAGTACAACATGCCGTCGCACATAGCGATGCGACAGAGGAGAACCCATGAACGATCTCGCCGAACTCGATGTCCGGACGATTCCGCCGGCCCGCAAGCACCCGACGATTCACGAGCGCCTCGAGCGCTTGGCGCCCGGCGAGACGCTGACGTTGCTCAACGATCACGATCCTCGCCCGCTGCGTTTCGAACTCGAGCACGACCATCCGGGCGCTTTCAGCTTCGAGTATCTTGAAAGCGGGCCGGAGATTTGGCGGGTCGTTATCCGCCGAATGTAGATACTAGTGCGAGAGCGCTTGTAACACTTCGTCGTAGGTCATCGGATGCACGACGATCGTCACGGGACCTCCCGGCCGAAGGATGGTGAGACTCGCCGTCGGATTGTCGAGATATTTCGACAACTCGTCG
>JAJXVC010000012.1 GCA_021782295.1 bacterium
CGCG
The DNA here is from genome assembly GCA_021782295.1 of bacterium. The sequence goes on from JAJXVC010000012.1 coordinate 5, forward strand.
CGATCGCGTTTTAGCGCGTAATCGTCGAGATCGCGCACCTGCACTTCCCAACCAACCACGGCGATTCGTCGTTCGCGGGCATGCCGTTCGAGGTGAACGGCGAGAAGATCGGGGGAGGCGAGAATATCGGCGTCATTAAAAAGGACAAGCGCTCCCGTTGCTGCGGCGATTCCGGCATTGCGCGCCTGTGCGCGGCCGCTATATCCGCCTGGAAGATGGCGGACGTTCGGCGAGGAACGCGCAACTTCGGCAAGATATTCCGCGGTACCGTCGGTCGATTGGGAATCGCAAATCAGCAATTCGTAGCGCGATGCATCGACCGTCTGCGCAAGCAGCGTCGGCACGACATGGCGCAACGTGTCGAGGCGATTATAGGTGGGAATAACGACGGAACAATCAAGCATTTATTAAATCCGCGACACCGTCGACGACCTCGTCACGAAAGTGCGCAAGGGAGGCTTCGTCGTCGCTTTGTGGTTTGCGCAAACTGCGGCTGGGAACCCGATACGGGGCCCATTCTTGTGAGGCCAATCGGAAATAGCGGTTTTCGAAGGCGACGAGCGTGGGCCTGCGCACCGCGCTTGCGACATGAGTCGCACCAGTGTCGACGGTAACCACGCAGGCCGCCCGTTCGAAGACCGCCGCCCATTGGAAAAACGGAAGTTCGCGCAGCACCGCCGCAGCCCCGACCCCGGAGAAGGCATCGATCTCGTCGTCGACTTCGGCGTTCGCCGTAATGACGAGCGGCGGCCCGAACCCAGTGAGCCGGCGCGCAAGTTCGACCGTCGATGCCGGCGAGCTGCCGCTATGAAACCAACGCGGCGCGAGGTGGAGAACGATCGGCCGATCCGGAAGCGCGGCGACCGCTGCTCGGTCCTCGTCGCGGAGGTCGAGGCGCAGATCGAGGACGCGTTCGCGCGCTCCCCCGAGGGCGACGAGATCGAGCAGTTGGTCGACTTCATGGCGCACCACGCGCTGCGGATCGCGTTCGCAGAGCTCGGGATCGGCCTCGGAGATCGCCATGCGATTGACGAACATGCGCGCAGTGAGGCGCGCAAGATATCGGCGCGCGTAGGTATAACCGACCCGAACGGCCGCGCGTGTCGCGCCGACGACGCGCAAATCTTCGGAACGTGGTGCAAGCGCAATTGCGAGATCGACATTTCGAAATTGCGCTCCAAAGTTCTCCGGACGGATCGATCTTGGTAGCGCGACGAGTTCGTCGATATCGGTATTGCGTTCTACGACGATACGATTGTAGGCGCTGGTCACCATCGTAATATGCGCGTTTGGAAAAGATCGGCGTACCGTCGCAATCGCCGGTGTCGAAAGCAGCAAATCGCCGATTCGATCGGTTCGCGAAAGGAGAATGTTCACGAAGCGTTGCGTTTGTGTAACGCGTTTTCGAGTTCTTCGAAATACACGCTTGCGAGCATTCGCCTTACCACTCGTAGCTCCGCATTACCGAGCGGACGGTCACCGGTAATCGTTGCAACGCGACGACGCAAATGTTCGGGCACGCCTATCGCACGCAACACCGCATGCACGCCTCGTTGTATGGGATTTTCGCCGGTTGCGAGATAGGTGCGCCAGTGCGGGTGCAGGGCCGAAAGCGTTACTGCCGTGCGCGCCTGCGCTCGCGTTTGTCGCTCCATCTTTTCAATTTCGCTGCTTCGCGGCTGCGGCTTATAGTGGTAGGCGAGCGCGAACCGATTGAAGACGGCGCGCACACCGGCGAAGCGCAGCCGGAGACCGACATCGATATCTTCCCATCCGTATTCGGCGAATGATTCGTTAAAGCCGCCGATTTCACGAATCGTTGCGGTCGGCACCGATACATTGGTCGTCCAAAAAAAGTTCCCGCTGTAATTTTTCCAGCTCCATACCGGCGGCGGCAAGTCGTCGAACGATTCGACGTTGATCGCTCCACCACGAACAATAGCTGCAGGCGCATGGTCGTGCGATCGCAGGTGCTCTTCGACAAAATTCGGCAACGGCAAGACATCGTCGTCGATGAGAATGATGCGCTCTCCCGCTGCACGCGCGATTCCGACGTTCCGCCCGCGAGCGAGGCCTGCGTTTTGCTGTTCGACCACGGTAAAAGCGCAGGAAGCACGCGATCGAGCGCGTTCGATAACCGCGGCGGTTCCGTCGGTGGAGCCATCGTTGACGAGAACGACTTCGTAGGAATCCTCGGGCACCGTTTGCTCGAAGCATGCATCGAGAACGCGCTCGAGGAGCGCGGCACGATTGTAGGTACAGAGTTGAATGGTCGCGCGCATCGTGTTCGGCACTTCGACGCCGATGGCCGACTCCGCTCTTAGCGAGGCCCCTCCGCGTCGAGTAAGCCCGCTACCGCAGCGAGAATTCTCGGAGTATCGAGGCCGGCGATGCATGCGTAATCGGCACAGGTCTCCTTTCGGTCGCGCGGGTGGCAGGGAAAGGCCGAACGCACGATCGCGCGCCGATCGCACAGCGGCGCCCAGCGTTCGGGAAAATCGCTTTGGAACGGAAAGATACCCACGGTACGTGCACCGGAGGCGGCGGCAACGTGCATCGAGCCGGTCGTGATACCGATAAACGCGCGCGCATCGCGCGAAAGCGCTGCAAAGGCGCCGATAGAGGAGCGCCCGACAATCGATCGCACCCTTGGCTCCTCGCTCTCCGCGACGACGCGAGCGACGAGTTCCCGGTCGGCAGCGGACCCGCCGAGCAGGACGGGAACCCCGAATCGCTCGCAAAGGGAACGGGCGGTGCGTGCCCAGCCGCTCGTCGGCCAGAGGCCGCGTTGCGTTGCGACGGCGTTGGTGGCGTGGAGGATGAAATAGCCGTCACGCTCGAGCGCGAGTTCGGCGCGCAACTCTTGTGCCGCTCGCTCGTCCTCTTCACGAGGGACGATGCGCGGCCTCGCTCCTGCGGCATCGCAACCGATCGCGCGCGCATAGTCGAGCAAGATATCGGACCAATGCGAAGTGACGTCGCCGCGTTCGCTTCGAACGACGACACGATGCGTGAACGACTGCGAATAGAGACGCCGTGCTTGGCCGACGCGGATCGGGATTCCGGCGGCGCGAACGGACGCTGCGGCGCGCGGCGTTGCCCACGTAACGACGCACGCGGCGTAATTGTTCTCGCGTAGCGCCGCGGCATGCCGGTCGACCGGTTCGCCTTCGTCGACGAAAACGCGCGCGATATCCGGTACGAGTTCGAGCGTTGCGCGATGCCCGGGTAAAGTGACCGCGTCGATGCTATCGTATTGCGTGCGAAGCGCTTGCGCCACGACGGTAGCGACCAACGAGTCGCCGATGCCGCCGCCTGCGCAATAGAGGAGTGCGCGGTTCATTTTTCCGGAGAGCGAAATAACTCGCGAGCGTAAATACCGTCGAGAAATTGCGCTTTCGCGATCGACCGTACCGTTGGGTGCGTCCGATCGTCACTGGCCAGTCCGGCGTAAAAAGCGAGAAGCGAATCGGGAAGCAGGTATTTCGCGCGTAGCATATTCAGCCGATGTGCGCCGGTCGCAGCTTTGACGCGCGAGGACGGACTTTTCTCCAGAAAGCGACGCGCCATGCGCGCCTTTTCAACGGATTTTCGCGCGAGTACTTCGAGCGTTTCGTCGCTCGGTTTTTTTATGTGCCAGAGAAATGCATCCCAGGAAAACCGTCGGTGCAGGCCGCTCTCGCGTAAGCGAACGCCGAGTTCGGTATCTTCCCAGCCGTAGAGACGAAAGGATTCGTCGAACCCGCCCACTGCATCGATCGCCGCTTTTGGAATCGATACGTTGCACGTGCACAAAAACGCTCCCGAGTAGTGGGCCAGCGATGGCTTCGGGCGCTGCTCGTAGTCGGGGACGTTCACGATCGCACCGTTCACGACGAGCCCCGGAGCATCGTGCGCGGCTTCGTGTGCGGCAAGAAACCCCGGCGGTAAAACCACATCGTCGTCGCAGAAAAGCACGATGAACCCCTGCGCGACGGCGACCCCGCGATTGCGCGCTTTCCCCCGGTTGGGCTCGGCTTCGTACAGATAGCGAATCGGGAAACTGCTGGACTGGGCCATGCCCTCGACAAGCGCACGCGTTCCGTCGGTTGAGGCGTTGTCGACGACGATCGCTTCAAACTTCGGCGCTTTTTGCTGCTCGCCAAGCGAAGCAAGAGCGCGTTCGAGATAGTCCGCGCGATCTTTCGTCGCGATGATCACCGAGAGCCGCACGATTATTCTATCTCCCGAAGCATGGAGATCAGGGATTCCGCCAATCGTTGCGCGGCACCCGCATGGCCGGCGTAGAGGCTCTGCATCTCTCGACCGACGCGCGTCCGCCACGTTCGATCATCGTAGGTTGCAAGAGCGACGCGAGCAACTCGACCCGGCGTCAGCGTTCCGTGCAGCTCGCGCACGAGTTCCTCGCCGGCATCGATATTCGGCTGCGTGTGGAAGCGAAAACGTTTTGAAATTCTCACCGCAACCGCGCGTTTCAGCGCAGATCCAAGCCACGGAATGCGATTGAGGTAAGTAAGCGGCCCGTTAATAGCGATCAATTCCGCTGCATTGAGCGGCGTAACGGCAATCGTCGGTACGCCGAGCGCAGCCAGTTCGATGCACTTCGTACCGGGGAGCGTCAGCGCAAGCCCGCTCGCCGCTGCAGCGGCGAGGCTCTCACGCACGATCGGAAATCGCCGCTCGCCGCTCGCGTCGGCAATCCACGCTCGCCCACCTTCGCGAATGAGGCGTCCTTTTTTCGACCATACTCGCGGGTCACCACCTGCCTCAACGGCCTTTTGTACGGCGTCGAGCGACGTAAATGGTGAAATTCCAAAAGCGATCGGCAGCGATGGCTGCTCGGATCGCATTTGCAACGCCGCGGTGAAAAAGAACGGAATCATATGTTCGACTTCGTAGGAACGCGAACCGGGAAGAACGACGATTCCATCGCGTTCGAACCATTCGGGCAGCGGTTCCTTCGCCTGCTCGATCGCGCCGTCGATTGCGAGATTGCCCACAAGATCGATTCGTTCCGGCGGAACACCCCAGTCCTCGAGTTGCTTGACGTTTGCCGCGTCAACGGCAAATGCGCGCGCGAGCTTCCGAGCATATCGCGCGCGCGAAAATTTATACGTGAAGGCCATTCCATGAAGGCGTGATTGGACGCGCGCCGCATGCATGAGGTCGCCGCCGAGATAGAGGACGCCGTCGACGCGCTCGGGCAAACCTTCCAACGAGCGGCCGAGCGCAAACGCGAGATACTGCGCCGGTTCGAAAACATGCGCTTGTGGGAAGATCGCGCGCAGCATCGGCGCTTCGTGGCCGGTCGCGAAATCGTCGGGCACAAGGAACGCGTAGATATCGATGGTGGGTGCGAGCCGATAGAGCGCGCCGGCAAGCGGGCGCGCCCACCCTGCGGTTTCACCCGGGCCATTCACCGTCAGCGCGAGGCGCAACGCTACTCCTTCGACGGAGCGTGCGCGCGAACGCGTTCGACGATATCGGTTGTACTCGAGCCTTCGCGGTGCGGGGCGAGGCGAACTTCGCCGCCGTAGGCGGTGACGATACGCGCTTCAGGGAGCTCATCGATGCGATATTGGGCGCTCTTCACGTGAATATCGGGGCGAAGCTGGTCGAGCAACGCCTCCGGCGTCCGCTCCGCGAATCCGATCACGACGTCGACGCTGCGCAGCGCACAGAGCAGGCGTGCGCGTTCGTCGAACGTGACGAAGGGACGCGGGGCGCCTTTCAGGTCGCGCACGGATGCATCATTGTTCAGGCCGACGATGAGCGCATCGCCTTGCGCGCGCGCCCATGCTAGATATTCGACGTGCCCTACGTGGAGAATATCGAAGCAGCCGTTGGTGAAAACGATGCGCTTATTTCGCGCTCCGAGCATGCGACGAAACGCGAGTGCATCGTGCATTTCGAGTACGCGCCCGAACAAAAAATCATCCGTCGGCATGTTCGAGTAACTCCAATATCTCTTGCGCGCTCGCCGTGGCCGTGCCGAGCTTCTCAACGACCGCTCCGGCGGCATAGTTCGCGAGCTGCATGGCTCGATCGATTGAGGCGCCGACGGCGAGTGCCAGCGCGAGGACGGAGACGACGGTGTCGCCTGCACCGCTGACATCGAATACCGTTCGTGCAACCGATGGAATCGTCAGGCGCTCGCCGTCGCGGCCGAAGAGCGACATCCCGTGCTCGCCGCGCGTTACGACGACATATCGGCAACCGAAGCGTTCGAGCAACACTTTCCCGGCTCGCTCCAGCGACACTTCATCGCGAATCGCGATACCCGAGGCCGCAACCGCTTCGCTGAGGTTCGGCGCAACGCAGGTCACTCCGGAGAACAGGGCTGCGTGCTGAGGCTTCGGATCCCCGAGGACGAGCGGGCAGAGGTTCGCCGCTTGAACGATTTCGCGCGAAAGCAAGCCCTTCGCATAGTCGCTGACGATGACCGCATCCGCCCGCTTTGCAGCGTCGGCGACGACGGCGGCAATGCGCTCGGCATCGGCGGGATGCAGCGGCTCGACGGATTCCCAATCAGCCCGCACGACTTGCTGGTGCTGGGCAACGACGCGCGTTTTCCTAGTTGTGGGGCGATCGTCAACCGAAAGAACTCCGTCGGCATCGATGTTTTGTGCTCGGAGCATCGCGCGAACCTCGTTGCCGAACGGGTCGCTCCCGACGACGCCGATACACGCGACCTCCGCTCCGAGGACGCAGAGATTGTGCGCTACGTTTCCCGCGCCGCCGAGCGTGAACGAATGATTGTTGACGGCGACGACCGGAACCGGCGCTTCCGGAGAGATCCGTTCAACGCGTCCCCAAATCCACTCGTCGAGCATAAGATCGCCGACGACGAGAATGCGTTTCCCCGCCATTTTTTCAAACAACAAGCGCGCGTCGGGAACCGCGAGTGCGGTACTCACGGGCGATCTCCGAACATCATGCGCTGCTCCACGAGATCGCAAAGAATATGTGCCATCACTTGGTGCACCTCTTGCACGAGCGCGGCATATCCGTCGGGGCCGACAAGCGAAAGGTCGGCGACTCGTGCACTTTCGCCACCGCCGTTGCCGGTGAAGGCGACCGCAACGGCACCGTTGCGCTTCGCCGCCTCTAACGCAAGCACGATATTTCGCGAGCTGCCGCTGGTCGTCATGCCGATGACGACGTCACCCGGACGAGCGAACGCCTCGACTTGGCGCGAGAACACGACATCGTACCCATAGTCGTTGCCGATACAGGTAAGCGTCGACGAATTCACCGAGAGCGCTTCACTATAATATCCGGGGCGTTCGCGCAAAAAGCGCCCGGAGAGTTCGGCCGCCATATGCTGAGCCTCGGCGGCGCTTCCCCCGTTACCGCACCACAATATTTTGTTCCCTGCCCGAAGTGCGGCGACCATCGCATCGGCGATCGCTTCGACTTGCGCGCGGTAATGCGGGGAATCGAGAAGCCCTTGCCGTTCGGCTATCAATTCTGAGAAATCGCGTCGGCCGTGCGATGCGGGCAAGTCACTCACGGCTCGATCCAAAAGAGATCCTCGCCTTGCGAAACCAACTCGCCGTTTTGCGGGATAATGCGAACAACTGTTCCCGCAAACTCACTTTGAATTTCGTTAAAAAGCTTCATCGCCTCGAGGATACAGAGAACGTCGCCCTGCTCTACGCGTTGTCCCTCGTTGACGAACGCAGCGGAATCCGGGGACGAAGAACGATAGAAGACTCCCGTAAGCGGCGCGCTCACCCGTTTGACGTTTTTGGGCGGGCCGGCGACCGGCGCGGGAGCTGAGCCTTCGAGCACCGGTGCGGGAACGTGGCCGATCTGCGTTACTACCGGTGCGGCCGCTTCGCGACGAACGAGTTCATAGAGCGTTTCGCCGACGCGAACCTTCATGCGGTCGAGATCGTGCTGCTCCATGACCGCAATAAGTCGTTCGATCGCTTCAAAATCTTGTTCCATTACACTCCCATTCGTTGCAGAGCGGCTGCAATTTCTTCAATATCGTCTATGGCGATCCGGGTTTCGCTGCGCTCGACGAGATCGCGCACCACGAGCTCTCCCTTTTCCAGTTCGTCGCTCCCGAGGATGAGCCCCGCGCGCGCGCCGTTTCGTTCGGCGAGCTTGAACTGTGCGGGGATTTTACGGTCGGCGAAATCCATGAAGACGGCGATTCCGCGCTCGCGCAGACGCTGTGCGAGCAGCAGCAGCCGCGCGCGCGCCTGCACCCCAAGCGCGATCGCTTGGACGCCGCGACGCGCCGTATCGGGCATCGAACCGGCCGCGGAGAGGATCATCTCGAATCGTTCGATGCCCATCGCAAAACCCACCGCCGGCACATCGGGGCCACCGAGCGAGGCAACGAGATTGTCGTAGCGCCCGCCGCCGCAGACGGTGCTTTGCGCGCCCAACGAATTCGAAACGATCTCAAAGACCGTGCGCGTGTAGTAGTCCAGACCGCGGACGATTTGCGGATTCACATCATACGGAATTTCAAGCGCGTCGAGTAACGCTTGCACCGTGCCGAAGTGTTCTTTGCAGGGGCCGCACAGGTGATCGAGCATGCGCGGCGCGTTCTTCACCGCCTCGCCGTCGCGCGGATCTTTACTGTCGAGAACGCGTAGCGGGTTACGTTCCAATCGACGTTGTGAATCTTCGGAGAGCGTCGATGCAAGCGGACGCAAAAACGCCAGAAGCGCCTCACGATAGCGTTCGCGGCAGGCAGCATCCCCGATGCTGTTGAGTTGCAATCGCGCATCGGCAATTCCATGCGAACGCACGAGTTGCCAGGCCAACGAAATGACTTCGACGTCGGCTTCAGGCTCGGCATAACCGTAACATTCCACACCGAATTGATGCGGCTGTCGATAGCGTCCCTTCTGCGGTCGTTCGTAACGAAAAATCGGGCCGACGTAAAAGAAACGTTGCGGGCCTGCGGTAAAGAGTTTGTGTTCGAGCGCTGCGCGCACCACCGGCGCCGTAAACTCGGGACGTAACGTCATACGACGTTCGCCCTTATCGACGAAGGTGTACATCTCTTTTTCGACGATATCGGTGCCTTCGCCGACACCGCGTTCGAAGAGTTCGGTGGCTTCAAAGATCGGCGTGCGAATTTCGCTGTAGCCGAAGCTCGTTGCGACATCACGCATCCGCGCTTCGAGATTCGCACGGAGCGTTGAGGCCGGCGGCAACAGGTCGTAGGTGCCGCGGGGAGCGAGGATCGGGCTGGGCATCGGGAGGGCGGTTTCGCAACGCTCCGCTCCGATTCATGCCTGAGCGCTCGTCGGCGCGCTACCCGAGCGTTTTGGCGCGCCTGGGCTCAAGGAGCTCGATGGGAATCCCGTTCGGGTCTGCGATAAAAGCAATCGCTCGCGTTCCACCGGGCGACTTGTAGACATCTTTGAGTACCGTGACGCCGCGCTCGCGGAGGCTCGCAACGTACGGGGCGAGTTCGCCTTCAACTTCCAGCGCGAGGTGTTCGTACCGATTGCCGAGTTCATACGGCGGATGCTCTTCGAGATCGAAGACCAGCTCGATATAGGCGTTCCAATCATTCCCGACAAACGCCATATCGGCGTTCCCCGGATAATGGAACGGCCCGTCGAGCAGCTTCAACCCGAGTTTCTCGGTGTAGAAAGCGATCGATTCGTTCATATCGTTGACGAAAATCGAGGTGTGTAGGAAGCGTGGCATCGATATCCCCTCCGCGTCGCTCGCTCGGCATGTTTTTTGGGAAAGGCCCCGTACGTTCTCACTGTGGAGAGTTCCTCGGCTCAACGCGACCTCTACATCGGTCTAACCGACCGAAATTGGTTTGAGTTTCTCTCCCGCCGCCCGAGCCCTGTCACGCCGAGTAGGCGCGGTACGCGCCGTATCGAGGCGCAGCAAGCGTAACGTGCGCCCCTCGATACGGTGGCTACGCCACCTACTCGGGGTGACACAAAAATTGGTGGCTACGCCACCTACTCGGGTGACACAAAAATTGGTGGCTACGCCACCTACTCGGGGTGACACAAAAACACGCGTTGAGCGTTCCCTCTAGTGCAAGAAGTATCGATAGCTGGAAAACACCAACGCGATACCGGCGCGATCCGCCGCAGCGATGACCTCGGCGTCGCGAACGCTGCCGCCCGGCGCGATAACCGCCGTGACGCCGGCGGCGATCGCCGCTTCGAGCCCATCGGCGAACGGGAAAAAACCATCGCTCGCGCACGAGCCGCCCACCGCAAGCTCCCCCGCGCGATGCGCTGCAATTTGCACCGCACTGACCCGGTTGGTCTGTCCCGCGCAGATGCCGCGCGTCGTGCCGCCTTTAACGATGACGATGCCGTTGCTCTTCACGTGGCGCACGATATCCCAGGCGAAAGCGAGGTCGTGCCACTCTCGGTCGTCGGGCGCGCGCTTACTCACGACCTTCCAGCGCTCCGGTTCGGCGGTGGGATCGTTCTCTTCGGCGAGGACGCCGCCGAGCGCCGAGCGCACGCGCAGCTCCGCGGCGAGTTCGTCGGGAAGCGTCGGCGCAAAACGCATGATGCGGAGGTTTTTCTTCTTCCGTAAAATTTCGAGCGCTTCATCGTCGTATTCGGGAGCGGCGACGATCTCGAGAAAGACTTCAGCAAGCGCACGCGCCGCCACGGCATCGAGCCGCGCATCGGTCGCGACGATTCCGCCGAATGCCGAGACCGGGTCGGCGGCGATCGCATCGCGCACCGCTTTCCCAACGGTCGAGCGCTGCGCGACACCGCACGGAACGGTATGCTTCACGACGGCGGCGCGCACGAATCGTTCGCGTTCGCTCCCATATTCGGCACCGAGCGCCGCTCGCGAGAGCAGCCGTAAGGTCGCATCCAAATCGAGCAAATTATTATACGAGAGCGCTTTCCCGTGCAATTGCTCGGGCAAGCGATCTTCGCGCTCGAGATAAAACGCCGCGCGTTCTTGCGGATTGGTTCCGTAGCGCAAACGTTGCGTGAGCGGCAGCGCAAGCGTGAGCGCGCCGGGAAGATCGGAGGGCAGCAATTCACCCTTCGTCGCGAGATAGTGCGAGATCGCGATATCGTATGAAGCCGTGCGTTCGAACGCCGCGACGGCAAGCCGTCGCCGTAGCCCGTTTGGAACCTCTCCGCCTTCGAGCGCTGCGAGATAGTTCGGGTACTGCGACGGGTCGGTGAGTACCGCGACATGCGCCGCATTCTTTGCTGCGGCACGCAAGAGCGCAACGCCGCCGATATCGATTTGTTCGATCGCTTCTTCCAGCGTCGTGCCTTCGCGCGCAACGGTCGCCTCGAATGGATAGAGATTCACCACCACGGCAACGATGCTCGGCATCGCATATTGTTCGATCTGCGCAAGATGGTCTTCGGCCGTACGATCGTAGAGAATCGCGCCGAAGACCTTCGGATGCAATGTTTTCACGCGTCCGCCGAAAAGCGCGGGAAAGCCGGTTAGCGCTTCGACATCCTGTGCCGGAATGCCGTGGTCGACGAGATAGCTCCGCGTTCCCCCGGTTGCATAGATCGTTACGCCGCGCGCGTGCAGCGCAAGCGCGACCTGCTCGACACCGCGTTTATCGGAGACGGAGAAAAGTGCGGCTTCGCGCGAACGTTCAGGCAAGTGCGAGCTCCGGATCCGGCGTGAGCTCGGCGGAGATGATCGAGCTCACGCCCGGCTCCGCCATTGAAACGCCGTAGAGACGATCGGCGATCTCCATGGTTTTGCGATTGTGGGTGACGACGATCATCTGCGAATCGCCCTGAAGATCGCGCACCATCTGCGAAAGACGTTCGACGTTGGCATCGTCGAGAGCGGCATCGATTTCATCGAGCAGATAGAACGGCGACGGCTTCACTTTGATGAGCGCGAAGATCAGCGCGGCTGCCACCATCGCGCGTTCTCCACCGGAGAGCGCGGCGAGCGGCATCGCTTTTTTGCCGGGTGGTTGTGCGGAAATTTCGATACCGGTCTCCGAGATATTCTCAGGGTTCGTTTGCCACATCTTTGCTTGTCCGCCCGGAAAGAGGCGATCGAAACTCTCGGTAAAGGCCTCGGCGACTTTTTCGAACGTTTCATTGAAACGAACTTGTGTCTGTTTTTCGATCTCGCGAATCGACTCGAGGAGCGTTTCGCGCGCCTTCATCACGTCCTCAAGCTGCTGTCGGAGCTCTCGATCGCGAGCTGCGAGTTCTTCGCTCTCCGCTTCGGCATTGAGATTGACGTTCGCGCTTAAGCGCGCCAACTCGTCGCGAAAGCGCGGCAAATCCTCAACGACTTCGTCTCCCTGCTCTGCGTAGCGCGCGGCGACATCGGCGCATTCCTCATCGCCGGCGGGATTCTGGGCGAACTGCGCCACCAGCATTCCCAACTCTGCATCGATCTCGGCGAGGCGCGTCCGCACGCGCTCGCCTTCGTGCGATGCTTCGCGCTCCTCGAACTCCGCTTGCTTGAGTTCGCCCTCGAGCTGTGCCTGACGCGCGGCGAGTTGCTCGCGTTCGCGTCGAGCGGTCTCCAGGCGGGCGTCGATCTCGGTGACGCCGCCGCGCAAGCCTTCGGCATGGGCATGCAGGCGCCGCGTTTCGTCGGCGAGCGTGGCAATCTCGGCGAGCATGCGCTCCCGTGCATCGCGTGCGCGCTCCTGATTTTGGTCGAGCATTCCCAACCGCGCAGCCGCTGCATCTCGCTCGGCATGCAACGCGGCATTTCGTTCGCGTAAGGCGGCCGCAATCTGCGTCGCTTCGCGTTGCTGCTCTTCGGAACGCGCGATGCCCGCGCGAGCCTGCGCAAGCTCCGCTTCGAGCCGTTCGCGCTCTTCGTCACCGCTGGCTTGCGAAGTCGTTTCGTCGCCAAGCGCAACCGCGCGTTGGCGCGCGACCGCGAGGGTACCGCGCCGCTCCTCGATATGCGCGCGCACCGTGCCCACCTCGGCATTCGTTCGCTCGAGCGTAGCCCCGAGCGCAGCGAGCTCCCCGCGCAACTCCGTTACGTGAACGTCGCAGGCGTTGGAGGCCTCGCGCGATTCGTCGAGCCTGCGCGCGGCGCTATTGATCCGCTCCGCGCAAGCACTCGCCTCGGCTTCGAGCCGTCGCAGGGTCGCATGCATTGCATCGAGCTGCCCGCGAAGGGTTTGCGCCGCAACGCGCCGCGAAAGCAGCGAACGCTCGCGTTGGAAGCGGCCGCCGGTAATCGCCCCACCGCCGGTAATCTGCTCGCCGCTCAGCGTCACGATCGTCTCGCGCAGCTTGCGTTCGCGTACTAAGTGGATACCGGTCTGAAGCGTGTCGACGACCAGCACGTTGCCGACGAGGAAACGAACGACGCCTTCATAGCGCGTGTCGGTCCGCACGAGGCGATGTGCGTAATCGATCACGCCGGGAATCGAACTCAATTCCGAAGTCATCGTGCGGGCATCGCGGGCCGAGAGCGTATCGAGCGGCAAGAAAGTCGCTCGCCCGGCTTCGCGTGCGTTGAGAAAATCGATGCCGCGCTCGGCATCTTCGGAGCTCGTGGTCACGATGTTCGAAAGCCGCGCGCCGAACGCGATATCCATCGCGCGCGCGTATTTTTCGTCGGTGGTGATGAGATTGCTGACGATGCCTTCGATGCCGCCGAGTTCTCCGCGTTGCTTCGCTTCCATCACCGCGCGCGTTCCGGGCACGTGCCCTTCCAGCGAATTTTCGAGCTCTTCGATGGTATGCAGGCGCGATTCGGCAGCCTTCACCTCACCGGCATGCTCGCGCAGCGATGCCGTGGCCGCGGCCGCTGCGCTCTGTGCCTGTGCGTGGGCCGCTTGCGCGCTCTCTACTGCGGCACGGGCATCGCGTTGTTGCTCTTCGGCGTGGGCGAGCGCGCTTTCGTGTTGCGCGTAGCGATGCGTGCTCTCGTCGACTGAATGTTCGAGCCCGCCGAGACGTGTCGCATCCTCGGCGATCTCACCTTCGAGCCGCGCGATCTCGCCGCGCAGGCTCTCGCCCTGCGCTCGACGTTCGGCGCGCGCAGTCGCTTCGCGTGCGGCGTCGGCCTCGACCTCGCGCAAGCGCGTGAAGATCGCGTCGAGTTGCGCGCGCGCCTGTGCGAGCGATGCTTGTGCGGCAAGCTCGCGTTCGCGAGCGGCTTCGAGTTCGGTAACGAGCGGTCCGATCTCGGCTTCAAGCCGCGCGATGGTCGCCCCGAGCTCCTCCCGCTCGCGGGCGACGCGCTCGACATCGGCCGAGGTCTGCGTATCCTGCGCTTCGAGCGCCTCGCGGCGCGCGAGTGCTGCGGCATAGTCTGCTTCGACGCGTGCGAGTTCGCTTCTGCGTTCCTGTGCGTTCGCTCGCAAATCTTCCAGCGCGAGATCGGCCTGGTAGAGCCTATTGCGCACCTCCGAGAACAGCCCGCCCAGGCTCGCTGCGCTTGCAGCCGCATTGCCGCGGCGTTCTTCGATGCGCGCGCTGTCCTCGGCAAGATGCGCTCGTTCTGCGCGGCGCGATGCGCTCGCGCGAAGATACGAGAGGATCTCCAGGTCGCGCACCCGCGCCTGCACTTTGCGGTAGCGCTTTGCGCGCCGCACTTGCGTTTCGAGCTCCGGAATGCGCTTTTCGATCTCGGCAATTAAATCGTTGATGCGGATCGCGTTGTGTTCGGTTTTTTCGAGTTGCCGCAGCGATTCGTTTTTGCGAGCGAGAAATTTGTTGATCCCCGCCGTCTCTTCGAAGAGTGCGCGGCGTTCGGCGGGTTTGCTGGTGAGGATCGCGTCGATCTGTCCTTGCGAGACGATCGAATACGAACCCGGGCCGAGCCCCGTGCCCATCAAAAGATCGTGAATATCGCGCAAGCGTACCTGCGAGCGATTGATAAAATATTCGCTTTCGCCGGCGCGATAGGTGCGGCGCGTGATTTCGACTTCGCGAAAATCCGTCGCCAGGCGGCCGTCGGTGTTGTCAAACGTCAGAGAGACCTCGGCGAGGCCAAGGGGTTTTCGCTTATCGGTTCCGGCGAAAATAACGCCTTCGAGCTTGTCGGAGCGGAGACTGCGCGTGCTGGTCTCGCCTAATACCCAACGAAATGCGTCGACGATATTCGATTTCCCCGAACCATTCGGCCCGACGATACCGGTGATTCCGCCCGCAAAATCGAGCGTTATTGCATCGGCGAATGTTTTAAATCCAAACGCCTTGATCTTCCTGAGTTTCACGAAATTCCTTGCGAGCCCGAAGCGCTTTCCAGCGTGCGAAGCGCGGCTGTCGCAGCCGCTTGCTGGGCCGCTCGTTTCGACGTGCCGCTCCCACTTCCCAGGGGGCGCCCGTCGATCACAACGGTCGAGGTAAATGCGGGGCGCTGCGGCGTCCCCTCGCCGCGGTCGTCGTACGAGGGCAGCCCGAGGGCGTGCGCCTGCGTGTATTGTTGTAGGCGGGTCTTTGGGTCGACAAGCGCAAGCGGATCGAGATCGACCCGAGCGACGTGCTGGTCGAGCACGAATTTCCGCGCGGCCTCGATGCCGAATTGAAGGAAGAGCGCGGCGACGAATGCCTCGAAGGTATTGGCGAGGATCGATGCGTTCTCGCTCCCGCCGGCGTTGCGCATGCCGACGCCCAACTCGATGGCGTCGTCGAAGCCGAGCCGCGCCGCGGTGACGGCGAGCGCTTCATCTTTCACGATCTGCGCTTTGCGCAGCGTTAATTCGCCTTCGGTTTGCGTTGGAAACATCTCGTAGAGCCAGGTCGCGACGATGAACCCAAGCACCGAGTCACCGAGAAACTCGAGCCGCTCGTTGCTCTCTCCACCGCGCTCGCGCGCGAAGGATCCGTGCCGTAAAGCGAGCTCGATCTGCCCGAGTTCCCCGATACTGCGAATTCCCGCCAAGCGCAACCATGCACGCACGCGGCGGCGCCGCGCCTCACCGGCCATCGCAAACTACCGAACTTTGCCGAAGACCAACACGCTATTGTGACCGCCGAAGCCGAAGGAGTTCGAAAATGCGATGTTCACCGTCATTTTTCGCGCGACGTTGGGGACGTAATCGAGCCGACATTCGGGATCGGGATGTTCGTAATTGATCGTCGGAGGCACGAGATCGTTGGCGACGGCAAGGACCGTCGCAACGCCTTCGATTCCGCCGGCGGCACCAAGGGCGTGGCCGTGCATCGATTTTGTCGAACTCACGGCGATCTTGGCGGCCCGCTCGCCGAACGTCTCTTCGATCGCTTTCGATTCAGCCGGATCGCCGATCGGCGTCGAGGTTCCGTGCGCATTGATGTAATCGACTTCATCGCGAGCGATTCCGGATTGCGCGATTGCACGCTCGAACGCGAGCTTGACGCCTCGGCCATCCGGATCGACGGCGACGAGATTGTACGCGTCGGCGGATTCGCCGTAGCCGAGTACTTCGCAATAGATCCGCGCATCGCGCGCCCGCGCATGTTCGTATTCCTCGAAGATCAGCACCCCTGAACCTTCGCCTAAAACAAATCCGTCGCGATCTCTATCGAACGGCCGGGAGGCCTTCGTCGGTTCATCGTTTCGGGTCGACATCGCTTTCATCGAACAGAATCCGCCGATTGAAAGCGGCGTGACGCAGGCCTCGCTGCCGCCGGTCACCACGGCGATCGCTTCGCCGTTCGCAACGTTGCGATAGGCAATCGCCATTGCGTCGTTCGCGCTTGCACAGGCGCTGGCGACCGAAAAAATCGGTCCGCGGAACCCGTGGGCCATCGAAATATGCGCCGGGCCGGCATTCGCCATCAACATTGGAATGAAGAACGGCGAGCAGCGCGACCACGTTCCTGCAGCCGCCGCCTTTTCCGATTCGAGCCAAAACGTGATGATGCCGCCGATGCCGCTGCCCATGACCGCGCCGATGCGCTCTTTCGTCGCTTCGTCGTTCGGCAAAGCAGCGTCGGCAATCGCCTCATTTGCCGCGACCATCGCAAACTGCGTGAAGCGATCCATCCTTCGCGCCTCTTTGCGCCCGAGCAATGCGTCGCTGTCGAAATCGCGCACCTCGGCGGCGATTCGCGTCGTAAAGGCGGTCGCATCGAACGCCGTGATCGGGCCGACGCCCGAATCGCCGGCGGTCACGCGCCGCCAGAAATCATCCCGGGTATTCCCTAACGGCGTCACGGCCCCGAGTCCAGTGACGACCACACGTTTTTTCTCCAAAGCGGTAGGTAGGTACGGTTGCCCCATCGTCGACCCCTCTCCACTTCTCCACTTCTTCCCAGCCTGTTCCCCGAGGCCTCATATCGTCTTCGTATGCGGCGCGTAGCATGCGATTCACAGGAGGAACTCATGAAACGCACGCTTACCACCTTTATCGCAACGCTCGCTCTCGTCGCCCTTGGCGCCGGAGCCCGCCCCGCCGGCGCAGCCGGCGTCACCAATGACGTCGCAGCCGCTGGTGCTACGAAAATCGTCGCCAGTTCGGACGGCAAATTCACACCTAGCAAGATCGTGATGTATGTCGGCAAAACGACCACCCTGCACCTGACCTCGTCAGGAGGAGTGCACGGACTCGTTTCTAATCGGCTCCACATCCCGCTCACCCGCATTCAACCGGGCAAGACCGTTACCGTCGCCGTGACCCCAACGAAGGCCGGCACCTACGTTCTTCCTTGCGCGATTTTCTGCGGTCTTAATCACGCGAATATGAAGCTAACGGTGATAGTAAAACAATGAATTTAAAAATCGGTCGTAGCGGATTGATCGTCGCACTGGGGATGGCTTTTGCCATCCTCGGTTCGGCGCGCCCCGCGAGCGCCATCCCGCTCTTCGCAAACGCACAGGGCGGCGTCAGCTGCCAGATGTGCCACACCTCTGTTCCCAATCTCAACGCCACCGGCCGCTACGTGCTGGCGACGAACTTCGCGCGCGTCCTCGACGCACACGCACAGATGGAGAACAACAAACACCTTCCCGTCGCGCTTGAGTTTACGCTCAACAAGTCGAGCGTTGCCGATCCGACTTTCGGAAACAAAGTTATGGTCGGTGTGATCGACCTGCTCAGCGCGGGTTACCTCGGAAAAGATTTCACCTACTACGCGTCGGTGCCGATCGTCGAAGGCGGTATGCCCGCAGGCTCGATCGATCAAGGCTGGATCGCCTATAACGGGCTCAGCCACGGCAACGGCAGCTTCCAAGTCGGCATGTTCCCGACTCCGTTCTTCGCACCGTGGGTCGCGATGAATCTCTCGCTCTCGGGATATTCCTTCGCGGCACTCGGCGTCGGCAATAACGGCGTCGGCGTCGGCGACAATCGCTGGGGCGCATCGTACACGCAGATCGGCTCGAAGGGGCTGATCGGCAACGTCGCCTACATGACCAACGAAGGCCCGATCGAAACGGCCTACGACAGCGATACGGATAACGCCGCTGCCGGTGCCGTCGGTCAGTCGGTCGTCGGATCGTTGATGTACATGTGGCCGGAAACCCGTTGGTCGGGCGGCATCGCGTTCGAAGGCGGCACGACGCCGTTACCCTCGGGTGCGAAAGATAGCTACTCGCGCATCGGCGGACTCGTCTCCTACACCGGCCCGCGCTACATGTTGCTCGGCGTCGATCTGCAGGGCAACGATAACAACCCGCAAGATATCTCGCCGGCTGTCTCGTCGCAGAGCCATGCGTATTCGCTCGAAGCGATCTACAATGTCGTTCCGAAGATGGCGAACGTCGATCTGCGTTACGACACCACCAACGACGGCATGGGTACTGTCGGCAATTACTACATCGGCGACCTCGCCGTCAACATCCAACCGAACGTCGTGTTCACGGTCGAAGATGCCATGACGGTCGGCGGAACGCCGGTCTGGAGCTATCAATTGCTCTGGGGCGGTCCGTGGTGGAAGAACCACTAAGATCTCCACGGTAAGCGTCGCGAGAAAAGAACGGGCTCCCGAGATTCGGGGGCCCGTTCTTTTTGTGGTTGCTGCTTCGCGGAGGTTACTTGATAACTTTGACCGTCAGCACCATTCCGGCGTGGCCGACGCCGCAGAAGACCGAGCAGTGCACCTTGAACGTTCCGAGTTTTTTCGGGGTGAAGGTGACGGAGCTCGTCTTGCCCTTCAGAATGACGGTGTTGGGAATACCGAGATCCGTATCGGCGATCCCATGGGCGACATCCTTGCTGGTGAGCCGCAACGTCACCGGTTGGCCTTCATGAAGGGTAATCGTCTCGGGTTCAAACTCATAACGGCTCGCCGTTACGTCGATCGTCCGCGCCCCTTCGGCATGCGCGACGGCTTTGGTCGCCTGGGCCGCCTCGGCATGAAGGGCACCGGCAAAGGTGCCGGTGACGATCGCCGCTGCAGCAAGCAGTGCGATTGGCTTGAATGACATGAAGATAGATAGACTCCTTTCAGTAATCGTCCCAACCCGGGGCTTCGACGCCTTCTGGGCGCCTCCCCGATAGAACGCTACCCGGCTCGCGGTCGTTCGCTTTCGCGAGCCTGCCCCGGCCGCTCGGTGGGGCAAATCGGCCTGGGAAGCGCCCCTCTACTAGGTATAGAGGATTGTACGGCAAATCGGTGTGCAACAAACAGCCGTATCTCGCGGCGGTACCTTTCCCACCTTCTTTACTGAGACGCAAAGCGTTTGCCATCCGACGGATCGCATACTCCCGGTGCGGCTGGCAAGCAGCGGGAACATTCGCGTGGCATCGGTATCCCCTCGCCCTTCGAGGGAAAAGTTTCCTTGACGTAAAGGTGCCCCCCTGAGTTGAGAAGAGTCGAGCGCAGCGGGCTGTTGCAACGCTTTTTATGCAACCGCGAACAGCGAAAGAATTCGTGAAATTTCTAAAACCCCGATCGGTGCCTATGTCGTTGCTCGCAACGAGTGTCCTCACGGCATGTCGTTCCGGATCCACCGGAATGC
>JAJXVC010000199.1 GCA_021782295.1 bacterium
CGAGATGACATGGCTCCTGGTATGCAACGCGCGCGTCGATCGAGCGGGTCGGCGCCGGTAAGCCACTGCCGGCAAGGATCTCGGTAATATCGCGGACGCGCTCGGAAAACGCTTTCGCGCGCGCCGCCCACTGCGGATCGTCGGCGAGCAGATGCATGTAGCCCTTGCATTGTGCGCCGCAACCCGCAGCATCGATCGCAACCACATCGGCGCCACTGCGTTCGAATGCGAGGATATTCGCACGCGCTAATACGCGCGCGCGCTCACGCTCGCCGGCATGCGCGGCGAGAGCTCCGCAGCAGCGCTGGTCGCTCGGCCGCATGACGTCGAGGCCGGCGAGCAGTAAAAGTTTTGTGGCGGCGCGATGGATTCCGGTGGAACTGCACTGTGCAATGCAACCGAGATGGAGAAATGCGCGCCCGCGGCTCACCGGTGCACGCACGACGGAATCATCGGGAATTTCGAAGCGCGCGTCGATCGGTGGAGCCGTTCGCGCCGCCTCCTCGAGCCCGAGTGCCCGCAGCATGCCGGAGCGAGTGGCGAGCGTCAGCGCGCCACTGCGTTGGGCGAAGCGCAACAGGCGAGCACCGGTATTCAACCACTTCGGGCGCTCCACGGCCCGCAACAGTAGCGAGAGCGCGCGCGCTCCCCGCTTCGGAAGCGCGGGAGCCTCCGCGGCATCCCACTCGTGCAACGAGGAGCGCGCCGCCTCGATCAACTCCCCGTACGGGACCCCCGAAGGGCAGGCCGCCTCGCAGGCGCGGCAACCCAAGCACTCGCTTATCTGTTCCCGATAGCCGGGGGCCGATTCGGAGAGTTCGCCCTCGGCGACCGCCTTCATCAAGGCGATCCGGCCGCGCGGCCCCGAGGTCTCGGTCATCGTCTCCGTATAGGTCGGGCAGCTGGTGAGGCAGAGCCCGCAGCGCACGCAGCGGTCGTAGAGCGATGCATCGATCATACGGCGCGGAGTTCGCCCTGCATGAACCTCGATGCTGCCGCCCGAATCAAGAGCTTCCAGGAAACCCGGAAAGAGGAAGCAGAAGAGCCCCATTATGAGTGATGTACGACCGCGATGAGATGCTCGTTCAGGTGAGCGTTGCGTCGCCGGCGGGGGCGTGTACGCTCGAAGACCCCTCGTTGCTGCACTACATTCTTCGCCTCGGCGAGAGCATCGATGCGCCGTCGCAAGACGACCGCGACGCGCTCGACGTATTGCGCGCTATTCCACATGCCTTCGACCCCGATGAAGATCTCATCGGGTCGTTCGGGCGCGGCTGGCGCGTGCTGCCCGCGCGCGGTGCGCTCGATTGGCCGGTCCTCGAGGTGACGCCGCAGCGCTTGCGCAGCGCGCTACGACGCGCGCACGATTTATTGTGGACGAACGCTGCCGCGGTGCGCGTGAGCGCGCGCGACATCTCGCAACTCGAAGTCTCGCTCGAAGCGATCTACGGCGTCCTCTCGCAGGCCGAGGCCGCCGGGGTACCGGTCAGCGTCTCCTACGTCGCCTAGCACGTCGATCGAGCTCCCGCTGCGCGGTGCGGGCGGTGAACCGATCGATTTCGCGCGCACGCTCTATTCGCACGGATGTGCGGCGCTTGCACCGGCAACGATCGAAGCGAAGCCGTTGCATCTGCGCACGCGATTGCGTCTCGCTCGGCGCATCGTCGACACGACGATCGCGCAACGCGACGACTCGCTCCGCGTCGAGAGCGCAAGCGCGCTCGCGAAGCCGGAGCGCGATGCGCTTGCGCGTGCAGTCGCGCGGATGTTCGGCCTCGATCTCAATCTCGCGCCGTTCTATGCGGCGATCGCCGAGGATGCACCGTTGGCCTGGGCGCGGCGCGGTGCCGGACGGCTGCTCGCCTCTCCGAGCGTCTTCGAAGATCTCGTCAAAACGCTCTGCTCGACGAATTGCGCGTTCTCGGCGACGCGCCGCATGATCGCCGCGCTCGTCGACCTCGGCGGCGGCGCGTTCCCAACGCCGGCGATCGTCGCCGCTGCGGGTACGCAGTACCTGATCGATCGCGTGCGCATGGGCTATCGTGCGCGCTCGCTGCACGAATTAGCGGCGCAGATCGTTGACGGCACGTTCGATGCCGAAGCGCTGCGCGCAGCGACCGGTGCGCAAGAAGAAGAGGTCGCCGCGCGATTGAGCGCGCTGCGCGGGTTCGGGCCCTATGCCGTCGCGCATGCGATGCAACTCCTAGGATTCTCGCGGCCGCTGATACTCGACTCGTGGACGCGCCCGACCTATCTGCGGATCATCGGCAAACGCAAGCGAAGCGATGCGGCGATCCAGCGCGATTTCAAAACCTACGGCGCCTTCGCCGGGCTTGCGTTCTGGCTGACGTTGACCGAAGACTGGATCGCCGACTAGCGCAGCGCGAGCGCGAGCGCTGCGGCGAGCGCCGGCAACGTGCACGCGATTCCGATGCGCGCGAACTCGCGCGCTCCGGCGCGCAGACCGTGTTTGCGTAGCATCTGCGCCCACAGCAAGGTGGCAAGCGAACCGCTGAGCGCGAAATTCGGGCCAAGATCGATCGCGATCACCAACGCGCGGTGCGCACCCGACGCGAGCCCCGCTGAGATCGATGAAGCGGCGAGCGCGGCGACGGGAAGATTGTTCGCCAGCGCACTCGCGGCGGCCGCAGCCGCACCAAGCAGCGCTGCGCCGAACGCCGGTGAATGCAGCAGGGCTCGCAGGCCGCTCAAGAGCCCCGCGCCCTCCACCGCGGCGAGCATCACCAGTAACCCGGCAACGAACGGCAGCACCCCGAGATCGATGCGCCGGAGATCGGCGCGCGAAAAACTGCGCATCGCAACAGCGGTCGCAACGACGACGAAGCCGCCGCAGAGTGCCGCGAGCCCAGGCGGCAAGCGGAAGAGGCTCGCGCCGAGCAGCAGCACGACCGCGAGCAATACCGCGCCGAGTACCGCGCGCTCGTTTGCCTGCAACGGCTTCACCGCAAGCTCGCGTTCGATTCGCCCGCGGAGCTCCCGGCGAAAGATCGCTGCGAGAACGGCGAACGTGAGCAGCAGCGCCGCCGCACTCGGTACGAAAAAGAGACGCAGCCAGGGAAGCAGCGCCGGAAGCTGCGCTCCGTAGAGGAGCAGGTTCGCCGGGTTCGAGATCGGCAGCAGAAACGAGGCGGCGTTCGCCACCAGTGCACAGGCGTAGACGTAGGGCGTTCCCCGCTCGCGCACCGCAGCGGCAAGGACGAGCACGGCGGGGGTCAGCGCGATCACCGTCGTGTCGTTCGAAAGCAGGGCCGTGCAGATGCTCCCCAGCCCAAAGATCCAGGCCAGCAGCGCGAGCCGGTTGCCGCCCGCGAGCGCAAGCAGGCGCTCCGCGGCGACCTCAAAGAGCCTGGCCTGCGTCGCCACCTCGGCGATCGTCAAAATCCCGACCAAAAAAAACGCGACGTCGCGCGCGCCCCACCAGGCGGCCCAGAGTTCCGTCGCACTCGCTCGGAACGGCAACGCTTCGATGAGCAGCGCCGCGCCGACGCTCCATTGCCACGCACGGCTCCCCCACGGACGCGCGATGATCCCCACCAACGCCGCGAGCACGATGAGCAGCAAGAAGATTTCGCCGGCAGGCGGGAGTCTTTCCACAAGCGATCTAATAGCCACAAACAATGATTTGGTGATGTTGATATCCTGTGAGTGAGGAGGGCTGAGATCGATGAGTTCCTATATGCCAACCGACCCGCTCGTCGCGGAGTTCGCCGCATACCTTCGGCTCGAGCGCGGACAATCGCCGCGCACCGCCGAGGAGTACGCCCGCGATATCGAGGTATTCGGCGCTTTTTTAGAGCCGGGACACATGCAAGGAATGCCGTTTGCAAAGATCGCGACGGCCGCGCCCTCGGATATCCGCCGATTCGTTATGGAACTCATGGGCCCTCGCGCCTACAACCCCACCTCGGTCCGCCGCAAACTCGCCGCACTGCGCTCGTTCTATGCGTTGCAGCGCCGCGAGGGGCGGCGCCCCGATAATCCCGCCGCCGACGTCCCGCCGCCGAAGGCGGCAAAGCGGCTACCGCACGTGATGAACGAACGCGAGGTCGGTACGCTGCTGCGCACGCGGATCGCCGGCAAGAGCGACGAGCAGCGCCTCCGCGATACCGCGATCATGGAGCTGCTCTACGCCAGCGGGATCC
>JAJXVC010000200.1 GCA_021782295.1 bacterium
CTCGGGCGCTCCAACGCGCAGGCTTTCGCCTTGTCCGCCAATCCGGTTCTCACGCCTTCTTCAGTCATGCGAATGGCCGCATCGTTAACGTTCCAATGCACGTTGGCGATATGAAAATTGCAACAGTAGCCGCGATGTTGAAAGCCTCAGGCTTGACGGTCGAAGAACTGATCGCGCTTCTCTGATTCAGCCCCTCGATACGCCGCCTTCGGCGGCTACTCGGGGTGACAGCGCGCTACGAGGGGCGGTCGGCGAGGTAGGCGGCGATGCCGGCGCGCCAATCGGGCATCGCGATCCCGAGCTCGCGCAGGCGCACGTTGTCGAGCGCGGAGTAGCGCGGGCGGCGCGCACCGGTCTTCCACTCGCCGCTGCCGATCGCATCGAGCGTCGGCTCGAGCCCGGCCTGGCGCAGCGCCTCGGCGGCAAAATCGAACCAACTCACCGGGCCGACGTTGCTTGCATGCACGACGCCGCGCGCGTTGGTTGCGAGCAGTGCGCGTAGTGCCTCGGCGAGATGCCCGGCGTAGGTCGGTGAAGCGATGACATCGTCGACGACGCGTCCGCGCTCGCCGGCGCGCGCCTGCGCGATCACGCGATCGATGAACGTGTAGCCCTTCGTTACCGAAGGGCGCACGCCGTAAACACCGCAGGTGCGCACGATGAGCGCATCGCTACGCAGGCGTTGCACCAACAACTCACCGGTGTACTTCGAAACGCCGTAGGCGCTGATCGGATTCGCGCAATCGTTCTCGCCGTACGGCCACTCCGTCATCCCGTCGAACACATAATCGGTGCTAAACGTCACGAAACGCTTACCGCTCTGCGCGCAGAGTTCGGCGAGCCGCTCCACCGCGACGGCGTTGATGCGCAGCGCCGTCTCTACTTCGGTCTCGCAGCGGTCGACATTGTGAAACGCCGCACAATTCACCACCACCTCGGCATCGCCGTCACCGACAGCGGCATCGAGCGAGCTCGGCACCGAAAGATCGGCCTCTTCATGTCGCGGCGCGACGATATCATCATTGCGCCAGCGGCGCCGAATCTCCGTGCCGAGTTGCCCCGACCCACCGAGAAGTAAGACACGCATTATGCCGTCCTCCGCCGCGCCTGCGAACCGATCGCGATACCGACGACGAGCACCATCAGCACATTCCCCGCGATCATCTCGGCGACGACATACGCCGGGCTCGGGTGGCGCAGCACGATCGCAACCAACGTCAGCGCCGCGGCGAGCAGTTGCGGAATCGCAAAACCGAGCCGATGCGTGGCGAGGCCGTAGGTGACCAGCGCGGTCGTCATCGCGAGCAATGCCATCGCAACGGCGTAGCCTTGCATCAGCGGTAATGCCGCATCGAACGCATTGCCGACGAGTACGTGCAGCAGCAACAATCCGGCAAAGTGATAGGCGATCACCGCGATCGCGCCGATGCCTGCCGTCGCGGCGAGCACCAGCAGCAGGACGCGCCGCGTGCTCTCACCGCGCGCCACGCGATGCGTGAAGTGCGGCAGCAAGACCGTCGGTGCAAAACCGATAAAATAGAGCACGATCTTTCCCCCGAGCGATGCCGCCGAATAGAGCCCGGCATCGTGCGCGTTGAAATAATGCTTCACTAAAATGACATCGGCAGAACCCATTACCACGCCGGCGATCGCCGATGCAGCCGATCCACCGAGCGTCGCGCGCACGCGCGGCCAGTCGATCTGCGGCGCCGTCGCAACCACGCCGCGAAAACGCCGCAGCAGCACCACGGCGACCGTCACCGCGCCGATGCCCAAACCCACCATGAACGCCGCAACGCCGCCGACCAGCCCCAAGCCCGCCGCCAGTGCGGCGACGAGCAGCAGCACTTTCCCGATGCCTTCGCTGAACATCGAGATGCCGAAGAGCGTGAACGCATGCGTCCCCTGGCAGAACGCGCGCAGCGCGCCGGAGAGCGTCGCAAACGCGACCCCGATGCCGACGATCACCACCGCCCACGCCGGCTCGCGAATGAACGCTCCAATCGGTGCCGCGAAGATCGTTGCGAGCAGCGCCGAGAGCAGCGCAATTGCACCGAAGAGGCGCACCACGTATTCGGCAAGCCCGCGCAGATGGGTTGCATCGTGCAGCGCGTGAAATTCCGCGGCGTAGCGCGCGATCACCGGCGAGAGCGTCGTTATCGGTTGCCCGGCGAGGGCGTACATGGAGATCAACGTGTAGAGCGCGCCGTACTCGGCGACACCGAGCGCGCGCCCGGCGATTGCGTGGAAGAGGAAACCGCCGATATTCATCGCCATCGTCGCCACGAAAACGATCGCCCCCGAGGAAAGTAAGGACGGGCGCGCGGCGCGTGCCGGTGCGGTTGCAGAGGTGGCGGTGCTCACATACGATCCGGTTCTGCCGTCACGAGGCCGATGCCTGGGGGGCGCCGGCTGCGGGCGCACGAATGCAGCACGCGTGGACGTAGAAACGCTGCCCATACCCGGCGCCCTCTTGCTGCGCCCGCGCATCTTCACCGACGAGCGCGGAAGTTTCCGCGAGAGCTTCAGCGTCGAACGCTACGCGGCGGCGGGAATTCCCGACCGCTTCGTTCAGGAGAACGTCTCGCTCTCGCGCTACGGAGTGCTGCGCGGCCTGCACGGCGACCCGCGCATGAGCAAGATCGTCCAGGTGCTCGCAGGCGACGCCTACGACGTCATCGTCGACGCGCGCCCGGGGAGCGCCGCATTCGGCACCTGGTACGGCTGCGATCTCCGCGCCGACGAGGGCACCCAGCTCTACATTCCCGCCGGCTGCCTGCACGGCTTTCTCTCGCTCGCCGACGGCACGGTGCTGCACTACCTGCAGAGCGCGCTCTACGATCCGCGCAGCGAGTTTGGCGTCGCCTGGAACGACCCCGCGATCGGCATCGCATGGCCGCTGGCAACGCCGCCGATTCTCAGTGCGAAGGATGCCGCGAACCCGCCGCTTGCCGCCCACGCGCCGCCCCGGGCGTAACACTCCGGCGCGAGGGCGGTAGTAGCCCCTGAAAGGAAACATCGCGAGGCACATGGTGGCGGAGGCTACGAGCGACGAAGCACTCGTCGGACTCGTACGAACGGGGGACCGCGAAGCGTTTGCGGGGTTGGTAGAGCGCTACAAGCGCGGCATCGCCAACTTCATCGGCGCCTCGGTTCGTAACCCCGCAGATGCAGCCGATCTCACGCAGGAGACGTTCCTACGGGCGTACGCGCATCTTGGCTCCTTCAATCCCAGCCTCGGCAAGTTCTCGACCTGGATCTATCACATCGCCCGCAACGTCGTCCGCACGCACTTGGGAAAACAGCAGCGACGACCGGCGACGCAGGAGATGCCTGAAGACCAAACGATCGAGAACGCCGTCGCCGACCCCTCGCGAGAATCCGACCCCGCAGAAGGCATTCTCCGCAGCGAGGCCGAGCGCGAATTGCGCGCGGCATTAGCGGAACTGCCGGAACGAACGAGGACGGTCTTGGCACTGCGCTACTTCGACAACTTGGAATACCACGCGATCGCGGCTGCGCTCGGGCTCTCGCTCGGGAACGTCAAGACGCTCATTCATCGCGGCAAAATCGCGCTGGCGCAACGCATGCGCTCGCGCGAAAGCGTCGCTCTCGACACCGTCAAAGCCAAAGGAGGCTACCGTGCGCTGCTCCTCGTGTAGTAACGATCTCGATCGTTATCTGGAAGGGACGCTCTCGCCGACGCGCATGCGCGCGACGGCCGAGCATCTGCGTACGTGCGACGAATGCCGTGCGACGCTCGACGAACTCAAAGTGATCGACGCTTTACTTGCGACGACTGCACCGGTCGAGCTCGCGCCGAACTTTACCTACGCCGTGATGGCCGAGCTACGGACGCTCCCGCAACCGCGCGCGTTTCGGCTCTCGCATTGGGCGCTGCTTTCGTTCTATACCATCGGCGCGTGGGTTGCACTCATTGCGTTCTGGTTCTTCGCGCACGCGTCGGCGACCGCAGCGCTCAACTCGGCATCGAATCATGCCGCCGTTGCAACGAGTTCGACCTTCGCGGCGCTCGCCGTGGGGATGCACGCGCTCGCTCCGTACGCGCCGTTCGCCGCAATCGCCGTTTTGCTGATCGTGGCGATCGACGCCGCGT
>JAJXVC010000201.1 GCA_021782295.1 bacterium
GCGACTCGCATGCATAGATGTTCCCTATGCCTGCGACTCGCCGCTGATCGAGAAGCAAAGCCTTGATCGGCGTTCTTCGCTTCGCAAGGATAGCGCCAAAGCGCTCGCCTGTAAAGGCGCGCTCGAGGGGCTCGGGGCCGATATCGGCATCCCACACCTCGTTCGGCGCGACCAACCGCATCCGGCCGAAGGTGCGGGTATCGGCGAAGGCGAGGCGACGCCCGTCCTCGAGCATCAAGACGACATACGTCGCAGGAAACTCCGGCTGGCGTGGGGCCTGGACGAGAAGGCGCCCGGTCATGCGCAGCGAGACCAGTAGGCGTCGGCCCGAGTGCAGCGCGATCACGACATACTTTGCGCGCCGCTCGACCGCCTCGATCCGCTCGCCGCGCAGCGCCGCGGAGAAATCGATCCCCGCCGGGGCCTGCGCCATCTTCGGTTTGCGAACTTCCACGGCGACGATCTGCGAACCGACGACGGCGCGGCGCAGGCCGCGTGCGATCGTCTCGACTTCGGGGAGCTCCGGCATCGCGCGGCGCTCGCCTTACTTCGGGAGCGGTGGAATCGTCAATGTTTCGCCGGCGACGATGCCGAGCCGCAGCGCTTCGCCCGCGGCGAGTTCGACGACGTACTGCGCGCGTGCGTGTACGAGCGGAATCGCCGAATCGGGAGTTCCCGGCGGCAGCACCGGCACGCGCGAGAAGACCGCGCGCACCAAACCACTGCGCTCGATAAAGACCATATCGAGCGGCATCAGCGTGTCTTTCATCCAAAAATCGCGCTCGCCGTCGCGCCCGAAAACAAAGATCATTCCTTGCGCGGGGTCGAGGTGCGTCCGCTCCATCAGGCCCAGTTCGTGCTGGCGTTCGCTCCGCGAGACCCAGAGATGCATCGCTGCATGCGGCGCGCGCACCGTCACAACCGGCAGCGATGATTGGCTTGCGATCAAAAGTGCCGCAGCGAGCGCATTAAGCATCGAAGCTCTCCGTTTCAGCCCAGTTCTCACCGGCTTTAACGCTCACGTCGAGCGGAATGGAGAGTTCCATTGCATGCTCCATCGCATCGCGAACGATCGCCGCCACGCGGTCGCGCGCCGAGGCGGCAACGTCGATCAACAGTTCGTCGTGGATCTGTAAGAGCAAAATCGCATCCTCCCCGTACTCCCGCAACGAACGATCGACGCGAATCATCGCCACCTTCATGAGATCGGCGGCGCTGCCTTGCAACGGCGCGTTGGTCGCCTCCCGCTCGGCGGCGTTGCGGAGCATGCTGTTGCTGGAAGTCAGCGCCGGCATATAGCGGCGACGCCCGAGAATCGTGCTGACGTAGCCATCTTCTCGCCCTCGCTCCAGCGTCTTGGCGATATAGGAACGAACGCTGGGAAAACGCGCGAAGTAGCGCTCGGTGATACTGCGCGCAAGCGCGCGATCGATCTCCAGACGCGCGGCGAGTCCAAAATCCGACATCCCGTAAAGCAACCCGAAGTTCACCACTTTGGCCATACGTCGCTGCTCGCTCTCGATCGGCATATCGGGCGCAAGCCCGAAGATTTCGCGAGCGGTGAAATCGTGGATGTCGATCCCTTCGCGAAACGCGCGTCGCATCGCCTCATCACCGGAGAGATGCGCCATCAAGCGCAGTTCGATCTGGCTGTAATCGGCACTGAGCAACAGTCGTCCCGGAGCACGCGCGATAAAAGCGCGGCGAATGCGCCGCCCAAGCCCAGCGCGCACGGGTATATTTTGCAGATTCGGATTGGTTGACGAAAGCCGCCCGGTTGCGGTTACCGTTTGGTTGAAGACCGTATGAATGCGGCCATCTTTCGGATCGCGCAACGCCGGCAACACGTCAACATAGGTATTCTTGAGTTTGGTGAGTTCGCGCCACTCCAGAATATCCGCGCAAATCGGATAATCGCGCGCGAGCGGTTGCAACACTTCGACACCGGTCGCCCAACCGGTCTTGTTTTTCTTGCCGCCGAGAATTGCAAGCTTCTCGAAGAGTATCCGCCCGAGTTGTTGCGGCGAACCGATATTGATCGGCTCTCCCGCCGCGTCGACGATGCGATCGGCGATACTCGCGATGCTCGCGGTCAATTCGACGGAAAAATCCTGTAACGCTTGCGCGTCGATCGCGATGCCGGCCTCTTCCATGCGCGCGAGAATCGGCGGCAACGGTAACTCGACATCGCGATAGAGCGCGAGCTGTCCGCGCTCGGAGAGCAGCGCGCTTGCCCGTTGCGCGACGCGCGCACCGATATCGGCGAAGACGGCGGCATCGCGCACCGGCTCTTCATCGAGCACCAGCAAGGCGGCCTCGGCGGGGTCGGTACAACTGCGCGAGGGTTCTAATAGATGCGCCGCGAGCATGGCATCGTCGGTAAATGCCGGAGCGGCCACTCCATATTCGTCGAACGCGCGCACCAATCGCTTCGTATCGTATCCGACGATCGCTCCCGCGCCGGAGAGCGCGCGTTCAAGTGCCGTTCGAATCGGCGCTCCGCGTAATGCATCGAGGCGAAACGAGAGCCCCACGTGCGGCGCCGCGCTCACTCCGACGGCATCGCCCTCGAGCGCAAGCGAGAGAACCTCCGCGCCGACCATCTGCTGCAATTCTTCCCCGAGACGGAGAAAATCGGGCGGATCGACGGCGGCGATATAGGAACGAAAGGCTCCATCGGGCGCGCGCAGCGAGGCCATGAGCGGCAACTCGTCCGCCGGCGGCGGCTCCAACTTCCGCAGCAACGTGCGGAACTCGAGCTCGCGATAGAGCGCGTATTGACGCGCCGGATCGGGCGGCCGCAGGCGGGCCGCCGCCCAATCGAGCGTTACGGGAAGGTTGCGATCGACGCGCGACACATCGCGACAGAGCCGCGCCTGCGCGCCGTATTCGCGCACCAATGCCTCCCAGCGCGGTTTTCCCGCGAGCGTCGGATCGGCGAGCAAGGCATCGAGCGTCCCCGCCGCTTGCATGAGCGCGATCGCGGTTTTTTCACCGATGCCCGGAATGCCGGGGAGATTGTCCGATGGGTCGCCTTTAAGTCCGCGATAGTCGGCGAGTTGCTCGGGGGTGAGCCCGTAGCGTTCGTGCACCGCAGCGCGGTCGTATCGCACGAGATCGGTGACGCTGCGCCGCGTCGCGAGCACCAACGTTGCATCGTCGACGATCTGCAGCAGATCGTTATCGCCGGTCACCACCAACGTCTGTGCCCCGGCACGCTCGGCCTGTGCTGCCAACGTCGCGATGATATCGTCCGCTTCGTTCCCTTCGAGTTCGGCGATCGGAATGCCGAACACCTCGAGCACACGCCGCACCAACGCAAACTGCGAGCGCAATTCGTCGGGCATCGCCTCGCGTTGCGCCTTATATTGCGGCATCATCTCCATGCGATGCGCCGGCAAACCACGATCGAACGCAGCAATGGCATGGGTCGGCCGCTCGCCGTCGAGAATTTTCACCAAGGTCGTCGTAAAGCCGTACGCTGCGTTGATCGGTACGCCGCCTGCGGTGGTCAATGGCGGAAGCGCAAAAAATGCGCGATAAACGAGGCCGTAGGTGTCGAGCAACAGCAATCGACGGTCATCGGGCATTAGCGCACCTCGAGTCGCATCGAGCCGGCGACGACACGGCCGTCGTTGCAAATCTTCATCACCGAGAGCGTGTAGCGCCCGGCGTCGTTGGGAAGATGAAAGTGCAACATATCACTCGTCGAGGGTTCGACGCTCCACGCGACCGTCGAAGTATCGGATTGCGCGATCGTGAGATTGCTCGGCGGTAACGCAACGCGTTCGAAACCAAGAACCTCCGGATGTTTGCCGGTCGAATCGACCCAGGGGTGCCACGTCGTTTCCGGGGGAGCGCTATTGAGCGTCAGCGTCGCACCGACCGCCAACAATCCGGGCGCATCGTCGAAGAGCGCGCTTCCCGATGGTACGCCGCGACTGATGCGCAGCACCACGGTTCCGGCGCCGTCGGCGAAGGGACCGAGCACGAGCTTTGCAAGCGATCCCGGACGCCCGTCATCGCCGATCGTCCGTAGTGTCGCGCGAGCGGGGCGCCCCGGCGTATCGAGCGGCAGCGCGATCGTATTCCACGCGATCGCTCCGGCGCG
>JAJXVC010000202.1 GCA_021782295.1 bacterium
CGAGTTCCCGTTCGATGAGCGCCTGCGTCTCGAACTCGTGGAAACCGAGTTCGGGGCGACGGTGAATCGCTCGCCTCCATTCGATCACGCGAGCGTCGAGGGTAACACGAGCCTCTCTCTTCACGAGACGAATGTGCGGTACCGGGGGGCGCTGATCCTCTGCCGAAGAGAGAACCGATGATCGGTGCCGACCTTGCGCTCGCGCTTCTCGTAAACCGCACGACCGCGGCGTATAACGCCCACCCGCCGTCCTATATCACCTACCGCGAGCGAACGAGCGTCACGGTTCCCTCGCTTGGCCGAACCCAGGAGATCGACCGCAGCGTCGAGCTGCGAAACGCGGATAATTATGCGGTCATGCACGACCTTCCGCATGGAGCAACGCGAACCGGTGAAGCATTCCCCATCATTCCCTATTTCGATCCGTTTTCGGAATTCGCGTTTTCGTACTTTGCGAATCTCAAGGCGATCTCCATTACGCTCAAACGCGGCGCGCCGATGATCTTTCCGATTCCCACGCCCGACCCCAACGCCGATGTCTCCGTTCCCTATATCAGCTTTCTCGCGCCGAGCTATGCACCCGACTCGACGCCGACGGCGTTGCACATCTTGATCGCACCGACCCCGCGCGATACCGGCATGTATCCTAGCGAGGTGCAAGTCGACCCCACGACGGGGCTTCCCGCGCACATCGTAATTAGCGATAGCAGTAGCGATATGCGCATTGGGCTCACCTATCGCAGCATCGACGGATATTGGGTGGTCGTTCGCGGCGTCTTCTCGGCGACCGAACACGCACTCGGCTTCTCCTTCAACGTTCGCGCCGTGACGCGATACGATGAATTCACCTTCCCGAGCACCGCTCCCGACCCGGCACTTATGGGGACTCCGCGCCCGCAAGCCACGCCTTAACGCGCCCGACGCGCAGCGCGGTCAATCGTGCCAGCACGGCATTCTCGCGCAGTTGTTCGGCGGTCGGGCTGACGAACGAGGTCTGCAACGACCCGATCTCCGTCTGCACCCGCTCGCGGAGACGATCGCGGAGAAAATCATCGTCTTGGTCGGCATGGGGGCTCGAAGTAAGGCTCGCACGCAGCGCCGCGATGCGTATCAACGCTGCGGTGCGCCTCGCACTCGCTGGAAGCGCCCGGACCCTCGCCTCGCGCACATCGAGCGCATTGAGGACGCTATCGATCGACGAGAGCATTGCAAAGGCGCTCCGCGTTGCCTGTTGTGCGGCGCGATAGGCGGCAATCGATGCGTGCATGCGCGGGTCGCCGAGAACGCTCAGCGGCTGCGTCAACGTCTTTCCATCGAGCGTGAGTTTTACGGTGTAGCGTCCCGGCAAGACCGAGGCTCCACCGGAATAGCCGCGGTTCCAATGCGGCGCGCTCTTCCAGGAAATCGGCGGATCCTCGCTGAGATCCCAGACGACGCGATTCATTCCCGCTCCATTCGGCAGCAATGAGAGATGCCGAACCACTATGCCGCGTGCATCCTCGATCTCGATCGTCGGGGCTTTTGCGCTCGCCGTGGATTGGTAGTACGAAAAGATCGCGCCGTATGGCGCCGAGGTACCGTCAGCACGGGTATTCCACCAAGAGACGTCGTTGAGGAGATAGGCCTTCCGCGGGGCGAAAAACGCAAGCCTCCGGCGCGCCGCGCGCGCGAATCCTTGCAACGCCGATGCGTCGTCAAGAATGTAGAGCCCGCGCCCATGCGTCGCAACGAGCAGATCGTTGCGCTGCGCCTGAACGACGATCGCGCGCACCGAGACCGCGGGCATACCGCCGTTGATCCGCCGCCAATCTGCGCCGCGATCCCACGATGCTTCGATGCCGCGTTCCATACCGAGGTAGAGCAGCCCCGGTGTACGAGGATCGACAGTGATGCAGCGCGCGGATTCCATCGGCAATCCACGATCGATCCGCGACCAATGCGCTCCATAATCGGTCGTTCGGAAAACGTACGGGCGCGCATTGCCGAGCATGTGGTTATCCTCGATCGCATACGCTCGACCCGGCTTGCGCGGCGAGAGCGCGATCGACGCAAAGCGCCCGAAGCGGATCGCACCTTGCGGCGTCACATTCGTCCAATGCGTACCGCCATCGCGTGTGAGTTGAATGAGTCCGTCATCGGTGCCGACCCAAATCTCTCCCCGCCGCAGCGTCGAAGGCACGATGGTAAGAATCGTGTCGCTCGTCTCCGCGCCGGTGCCGTCGAGCGTCAGCCCGCCGGTCATTCGTTCGTGCGCGAGATCGTGCAGCGTGAGATCTGGGCTCCGCACCTTCCAATGCATCCCGCGATCGGTGGTGGAAAAGAGCACGTCTCCTGCCGTGTAGAGTCGATGCGGATCGAAGGGGTCGAAGGCGAGCGGCGTCTCCCAATTAAAGCGATAGCGTAGTTCCGCGGGTGGAACGACATTTTGATCGCGGACGTACGGCGAGAGATCGCGCGTTGCGCCGTTTGCGAGATCGACGGATTGCAGCGTCGTATCGTAATTGCCGCCGGCGGAGGTCGTCCACACGAGATTCGAATCACTCGGATCCGGATAGGCCGCGGTGCCGTCGCCACCACCGACGTTGCGCCATGCGCTCGAAGAGAAACCCCTCGGGTCGGGCATCGCGACGTGCGCGCAATAGATGCCGTTATCTTGCAACGGTACGCACGCGCGATAATTCCAACCTGCGCTGACGCCGACGCGATAGAGCTGCGAGATCGGCAGAACTTTGCGCCAGAGCCAGCGTTTGCCGCCGTCGTTACTCATGGCGAGTCCGCCGTCATCGGCTTCGAGCATGCGAACGCCATCGGAGGATATCCATATATCGTGGTGATCGCCGTGCGTTCCGTGCCCGGTAATATGCCAGTGCAAACCACCGTCGGTACTCTCGGTTAAATGCACCGAGGCCGACCAGAGATGATTTTCGTTTTTCGGGTCGACGGCGAGATGCGTAAAATAAAACGGACGCTCGTCGATCGTCGAGTCGTTGCTGACATTTCTCCAATGCGCACCACCATCGCTCGTGCGCCAGAGTAGCCCTTCATGCGATTGAATCAGCGCATAGATACGCGCGGGATTCGACGGCGCGAACGCCACCGCAATACGCCCGAGCGGCCCTTTCGGCAGCCCCGGAGCCTGCACGCGCTGCCACGTCGCTCCGCCGTCGATCGAGCGATAGAGTCCGTCGAGCGCACCGCCGCTCTGCAAACTCCATCCGGTGCGGTGCATCGTCCAAGCGCCCGCGATAATCTCGCGCGGATTCTTCGGGTTCATCGCCATATCGGAGATGCCGGTGCGAGCATCGAGAAAGAACGTGTGACGCCAGGTCGCACCGTTATTGTCGGTGACGTAGATGCCGCGGTCGTTCGTCGCGGCGAACGGATTACCAAGAACGCCGACGACGACATGTGCCGGATTCTGCGGATCGACGAGAATCGTCGAGATCGAACTCTGCGGAAGCGCGAGCGAACGCACCCAGTTCGCGCCCGCATTCGTAGTGCGATAGAGTCCGTTCCCTAAACTGACATCGTTGCGCGGATTCGCTTCCCCCGTGCCGACCCAGATGGTCGAGGCATTCGCGGGGTCGATCGCAACAGCACCGATCGCGCTGACCGGCTCACCGTCGAAGATCGGCCGAAAGTGAAAGCCGCCGTCATCGCTGCGCCAGACGCCGCCGCCGGCACTTCCCACCAAGACCAGCATCGGATCGAGATTACTTCCGACGACGCTGCTTGCGCGACCGCCGGATATCGCGGGACCGACCGAGCGCCACGGGATCGACCCCAACGGTGGCGCCGAGCTTCCGCTTGCTGCGAGCGCGACGAAGAGGAGCGGCAACAACACGAACGACCTTTTCATCCGTTTGCGCTTGGCGACTCGATTGCGAAAACCATCCGTTTGCGCGCAACCACGCTCTGCAAAAAACGCACCCCTGATGCCCGTGCGGCATTCATGAGGTGCGTTTTACATGGCGGAGAGGGAGAGATTCGAACTCTCGAGACGCTCATCACGTCTGCCCGCTTTCGAGGCGGGTGCCTTCAACCGCTCGACCACCTCTCCGTATTGCGGTGCAGTTGCGCCGCCCGTACTAC
>JAJXVC010000203.1 GCA_021782295.1 bacterium
AGAAGTGAATGAAGAGGCCGACGATCGCGGCGACCGGGAACGCCCAGAGGAGGGTTAAGAAGAATGCGATACGTTCGGTGGGGTGCCGGAGTGAGGCCGTCCCTTCGAAGAGGGGACTTTCCCTTCGATCAATTTCGGCGACCATGCTGCTACTTTCTTCGCCAACAGGCGGCCGCCTCCGATACCGACGCCGGAGCCGCCGCGGCGCTTCGCATCGTACATTGCAAGGTCGGCGCGTTCGAGTAACTCTTTGACGCTCTCACCATCGCGCGGCGAGACGGCGAGGCCGATACTCGCGCTCATGTCGATGTTCAGCGCTCCGACCGTGAGGGGTTCGCGCAAGACGGCGGCCATTTTTCTCGCAGCTTCGGAGGCTGCGCGCTCGTTCTCTAAGTCTTCGAGAACGACGACGAATTCGTCGCCGGAGAGTCGCGTCACGGTATCGGATGCGCGCACGTTGCGAGAGAGTCGAAGCGCAAACTCGACGAGAAATGCGTCGCCCGTCGCATGGCCGTAGGTATCGTTGACGCTCTTAAAATCATCGATATCGATGAAAAGAATGGCGCACGCATGCGCGAAGCGTTCGGAGCGCAGTATTGCCGCGCTCAGTCGCTCTTCAAGCAATCGGCGATTTCCTAGACCGGTGAGCGTATCGACGTTGGCGAGATCGCGCAGCCAGGCTTCACGCAGTTTTATCGCCGTAATATCGAGCATCGTGCCGACGCGAGCGACGGAAAAGCCGTGCGTGTCGCGAATCGTCGTCGCGCGCTCGCGCACGTGCCGTTGCTCGCCGTCGTGGCGAATGATGCGATGTTCGATTTCATAGGTATCGCCCGATGCTTCGATCTCCGCACGAACGAACGAACGATCGTCGGGGTGGTCGAAGGCGCGGATATCGCCGATATCGCCGGTCGGCGGAAGGCCGAGTAGGCGGAGCAGCCCCACCGACGGCTGCAGTGCTCGCGCCGAATATTCGTAGCGCCAGCTGCCTAACTGGGCGATCTCTTCGACGAGCGGATCTTCGGGTGCCGCAATCGGCAGCTCGATCGGCCCAACCGGGCGAGCGCGCCCGTTGGTGCCGACAACCTCTCCGGAGGGGGAGCGCAGCGGTTCGATTTCGACCAGTAGCGTCTGCCCGAGCGCCTCGATTTCGAGACGAATCTGCTTCCCCTCGAGTGCGCAACGATGGGCCCCGGAGATGAGATCGCAGGTCTCGCTCTCGCCCCAGAGGTCGGCGATCTTCGTCGGCGGGCGTTGCGGCCGATGCTGGGCCGCAAGCGCCTCGTTGAGGGCGAGGACGTTGAGGTAGTTGTCGGTGATCCAGGCGAATCGCTTCGTTTCCATGGCGAGATCATGCCAGAGCGCACCGCCGGGGCTCATCCGGGAAAACCCCTGGTTTTCCCAGGCGGGGGCTCCGGGGCGCCCCACGGGGGCTAGAGGATAAAGCCGTTCAGGTAGGCGGCGCGGTCGTAGTGGAACGCTCCCTTCTCGATGCGGTAGGCGTAGAGGTTGGGGAGCGTCGGGTCGCCGGTGTAGCTAAAGGTGAAGGGGCCGACGAGCGTCTGGAACGAGCCGTTGTAGGTGAGGAGCGAGAGCAGCGAGGCGCGCGAGTAGGGCGGCGTTCGCTGTACCGCTTGAATGAGGATCTGTGCTGCGGCGTAGGCGAACGCCACGAAGGCCGTGACCTGGGGGACGCTGCGGCGCAGGTCGGCGAGTTGCTGCGCGACCGAAGGCGCGCGCTCGATCGGCGGCATCGTGGTGAAAACTAGAGCCGGGCCGAGCGCCTTCGCATCGTTTGCGAGCGTCTGCGTGCCGTAGAAACCCTCCGCGCAGGCGAACGCACCGGTGTAGTTGCGTGCGCGCATCGCCGGAGCGACGGGTCCAAGCTCTGCAGCGGTGCCGCAGAGAACGGTGAGTTGCGGGCCGACGCCGAGAAGGTGTGCCGTTCGTGGATCGAGCGTGAGGTGGCCGTTCTCCAGCGTCGCCTCCGCGACCGGGTGATGGTCGGCGGCGGCTTGGTCGCGCAGACCGCGCGCGACCGCAGTACCGTAGCCTTTTTTCGGTGAGATAACGAGCGTTCGTGGCGACTTCGGCACCCGGAGCAGCATCTGCGCCATCAGTTGTCCCTGCACGTCGTCTCGTGCGGGCAGGCGAAAAATATTCCGATAGCCGCGCATCGTCAGCGCATCGGTGGTGACCGTCGGGACGATGAGCGGAAGCGAGAGATTCGCGTACTGCGGAGCGGCCTGCAACGTGACGTCGGCGCTCAGGTCGCCGATGACGCCGATAACGCTCGGATCGCTTGCCGCAATCTGCGCGTTGCCGATCGCGAGCGCGCCTTGATTGCCGTCGTCGAAACGACGAACGGCAAAATATTGCGTCGGTGGACCGAAGCGGTTCGCTTCATCGCAGGCCGCTTGAACGCCCCCAGCGACGGCATTCCCGATCGAAGCGAGATCGCCGGTGAGCGGGACGCTAACGCCGATGGAATATTGTCGTGCAAAACCTCCCGGTTGCAACTGCGCGCTCGCACGCGTCGCAGAGAGCGCAAGCGCGCCCGCCGCGCTTGTCAGAAATCGCCGCCGACGCATCGTGTTACGCGCGCAACCCGAATCCGAGAGCGACCGTCATGAGGAAGATGACCGAGTAGATCATATTCGCTGAAAACATGCGCTCGTTGAGAAGAAAAATATTGTCTTTGGTGCGCACCAACAGGAGCTCGTAAACGATCAGCGCCACCGTGATGGCGAGCCCCGCAATGTACCACGCACCGGTAAGGCCACCGACTCGGCCCGCGATTGCGAGCAACGCGAACATGCCGATATGCATGGCGATCGCCATCGGGCGCGCGCTTTTTTCGCCGAATCGCACCGGCATCGAGTTCACGCCGTTTTCGCGATCGGTCGGTAGATCCATCAACGCGTAGGGAATATCGAAGCCGGCAACCCAGAGCGTTACTGCGGCAAAGAGTGCGAGTCCGGTTGCGTCGACGCGTCCGGTGATCCCGATATACGCACCGAGCGGCGCGAGTCCGTCGACGGCACCGAGGACGAGGTGAACCATCCAGGTGAAGCGTTTGCCGAGCGGATAGAGCAAGACGCCGGCCGCAGCGATCGGCAACAATTTGACGCAGAGCGGATTGAGTTGCCATGCGGCAAGGAGCAGCAGCGCGAGGCCGGCACCGACGGCGATGAGCATGACGCCGGGAGCGAGTTCGCCGGTCGCCACCGCGCGCCGTGCGGTGCGCGGCGTGCGAGCGTCGATATCGCGGTCAAAGTAGCGATTCGCCGCCATCGCCGCGGTTCGAGCACCGAGTACCGCCAGCGTGATCCACACGAGCGCGGCCGCATGCGGCAGCCCGCGCGCGGCGAAGAGGGCGCCGACGTACGCGAAGGGCAGTGCGAAGAGCGTGTGTTCGATGCGGATCTCGCGGAGGAAGAGTGAAGCGGCGCGCATTTACTTGCCCTCCGGCGCGTGCGCGGAGTGGAGCAGGCGTGCAAGCGCATCGAGCCCCTGGCCGCTCCACGTATCGGGGTGCAGATGCTTTTCAACGCGGTCGAGCCCGTATTCACGCCATCGCTCGCCGACGCGTTTGCGCACCGACGCCGTGCTGGCAATATCGGGCGGCCACTCGCGCATATACCCTTCGCTTGCACTTTTGCGGGTAGCATCGACACCGATCTTCACACCGTAGGCAACGGTGTACGAACCGTGGTCGAGGTCGTCGACCGGTCCCGGCATTTGCACGATATCGCGATCGGGGGCGAGATTGTTCAGCACGAACCATGCGACGCTGCGCGTGTCCTGCACGTCGACATCGGCATCGACGATCACGAGCATGCGCGTGAGCATCATCATGTGCCCCAAGCCCCACAACGCGTTCATCACTTTTTTCGCATGTCCGGGATACTGTTTGCGAATCGAAACGATTGCGAGATTGTGGAAGCCGCCTTCGACGGGGAGATTCATGTCGACGACTTCGGGGAGTACCATTTGCAGCAGCGGTAAAAAAATGCGTTCGGTTGCTTTTC
>JAJXVC010000204.1 GCA_021782295.1 bacterium
CGGAGATTCGCGCGATCGTGCTCACCGGCTCGGGGGAGAAAGCCTTTGCTGCAGGCGCCGATATCGGCGAACTCAATGCAATTCCCAATGCCGGTGCCGGCGCTGACAAGTCGCGCGTCGGTCAGCAGATCACCACGCAGATCGAGTCGCTCTCGAAGCCGGTGATCGCTGCGGTCAACGGATTCGCGCTCGGCGGCGGCTGCGAACTGGCGATGGCCTGCGATATCCGCATCGCATCGGAGAATGCGAAATTCGGCCAACCCGAGGTGAATCTCGGCCTGATTCCGGGATACGGCGGCTCCCAGCGTAGCACGCGCTACGTCGGGAAAGGCATGGCGCTCTACCTCTGCCTGACCGGCGAGATCATCGACGCGCAGGAGGCGCTGCGCATCGGTCTCGTCGAGCGGGTCGTTCCCCTCGCGGGCTTGTTGGAGGAAGCACACCGCATCGCCGGTGCGATCGCCGCCAAAGCACCGCTCGCGATCGCGGCCTGCAAACGTGCGATCCATCGCGGGGAGCATCTCTCGCTCGCCGACGCGCTTGAAATCGAGGCGATGGAGTTCGGTCTCCTCGTCGACACCAAAGATTTCCGCGAGGGCACGAGTGCGTTTCTTGAGAAGCGCAAAGCCGTTTGGTCCGGCAAATAGGGTTTTTGCTTTACGCAAACTTGATTTAAAGGCGCTCCTCGTCGACAATTTCGTCGCAGAACGCCGCTGCAATCCGACAGAAGTCGCTTTCGATGTTTCTACAGCGAGCGTTCTTCTCTGCTACTGCTGCATTCGCTGCGTTAGCACTCGCCGCATGTGGTGGATCGAATGCCACCTTTCTCCCGTCGCAACCGTCGGCGCCAGCCGCGGTTGCGACCCCGGCCACCGTTCCGGGATTTACGAGCGGACTTACCACCCCGCTAACCTTCAATATCACGATCCCGTCGCCGGGTCTCGGCGCCGTGAGCGGTGTCGCGGTCAGCGGCAACATCATCGGCCAGCCCGCCCAGTCGGTGACCGCCCCCTGTACGCCGACCGGCTGCAGCGTGACGATCCCGAACGCCCCCGTCGGGCCGAGCGGCTACGTCATCAACCTCACGGCGGGAGCGAGCCTGCTCTCGACCGCCACCATCGGCCAATATGTCCTCTACCACGCGCAGAGCGTCGGCCTGAGTTTCGGCGGCACGATCGCATCGGTCAAGCTCTCCGTCGAGCCGACGACCGTGAAGATCGGGACGGCACAGAATGTTCTCCTCACGCTCCTGGCCTACGACGCGAGCGGCAACCGGATCGTCGGCTCGCAGCCGCTCTCGACGCCGGTGCTCGTCACCGCGCCGAGCAACGCCCCCGGCAGCTTGCCGGTCATTCAGTTTACGAGTGCCAATCAACGCCTGACCTTCGCCTATAACGGCGGATCTTCTGGATATGGAGCGACGACCTTCACCGGCAGCGTCGGATCGCTCAACGGCACCGCAACGCTGGTCGAGCATATTCCCAACGACACCACGATCGTCAACGGCGTCACGCAGGATGTCGGCGGCGATCAACGGATGACCAACGAGATGGCCGCCGCCTTCGGTGACGGCAGCGTCACCTTCAGCGGCTCGGCGCGTCGACCGCTCGCATTGCGGCTTCCGCTGTCGGCGACGATCGCGGTGCGTCCCCCGAGCGGCAGCCAGGGTTCGCAGAGCTCCTGCGTCGCCTGGGCGACCGGGTATATGACCGCTTCGACGATCTCGGGTGCGCGTTTCAATTACTCGAGTTTTCTTACTGGAACGGGCGCACCCGATTACACGAAGATCCTCTCGCCGGCGTTCGTCTACAACCAAATCAATCGCGGACGCGATGCCGGAAGCCTTGAGTCCGATGCATTAACGCTGCTCATCGCCAAGGGCGACGCGCCGTGGGTCGATATGCCTTTCAACGAGACCGATTACCTCGCCCAACCGACGGCGACGGCGTTCGCCGCGGCGTTACCGAACAAGATCACGAATTTCACCTATCTGCCGCGCACCGACGTCAACGGCATCGCCCAAATCAAAGCCTCGATTGCAGCCGGCGTTCCGGTACTCTGGGGCGCAAACGTCGACGCCGGCTTCTCCAATCTGACGGCAAACGATATCTGGAGCGGCCCGACGGCGACCGGCGGCGGACACGCGATGACGATCGTCGGGTACGACGACACGAAAGGGGCGTTCATCGTCGCGAATTCCTGGGGGCCGACGTGGGCGAACAACGGCACGTTCTATCTCGCCTATACTGCCTGGAACATCCCCTCCTCCGACACGTTTATCGTTAATCCGTAGACGAGATCCGGCGATAGAAAAAGCGGTAGGAGCCTCTGCTTCTACCGCTTTTTCTGAAGATGTTGCAATGCATTGCTCATCGCCGGCCCAATAGCCGGGTTGAAGCCGGTCCAGGTCGCGCGGATATATCCGCGCGGATCGATCACCACCATCGTTGGAAAACCGAGGATTTGAAAGTATCCCCGCGAGAGTTGCTGCGGGTCGAGAACGACATGGTGCATGCCGTGCGCGATAGCGAAGCGGCGGACGGCAGCGCGCGATTCACCGACATCGACAGGAACGACGAGCGCTTGCGGGTGCGAGCGTTCCCACGCCTGAACGAGCGGTAACTCCGCGCGACACGGTGTGCACCAGGTCGCAAAGAAATCCAGGAAGAGCACGTGACCGCGCGTCGACTCGACGGTGAACGGTGCGCCGCCGTTCAGGCGCGTGAAGGCCACGTGCGGTGCGGGAAAGACGCCGGGCGCATTGAGAAAACGCGGCGCGATGAAGACTTTCCAGAGCGCGAAGAGGATCACGACGGCCGCTGCAATATCGAGCAGACGCCCCCACGGCACGCGCGCGCGCGGGGGCATCTGCGGATCGCTCACGTTACTCCGCTGAGAAGACGGCTGCGATTCCCTGGCCTCCGCCGATACACGCCGATGCGACCGCAATCCCGCCGCCACGACGTTGCAGTTCGTGCAGAGCCGTGTAGGCGATGCGCGTCCCCGATGCGCCGAGCGGATGCCCGAGCGCAATTGCGCCGCCGTGCGGATTGAGTTTCGAGCCGTCGTCGCCGAGATCGCGTAAACACGCGATGACCTGCGGCGCAAAGGCCTCGTTGATCTCGATGAGATCGACGTTCTCGTGCGCGATGCCGACGTGCTGTAACGCTGCGGGAATCGCCATCGCCGGCCCGATGCCCATGATATCGGGATCGACGCCGACCGAGACGCCGCCGAGCAAACGGCCGATCCAGCGAATGCCGTCGGCGCGCGCCTGCTTCACCGTCGTCAAGACGACCGCGGCGGCGCCGTCGGTGATACCGCTGGCATTTCCGGGGGTGACGACACCCTCTTTCCGAAAACGCGCGGGGAGCTTTGCCAACCGCTCCATCGAGAGTCCCTCGCGCGGCCCTTCATCGCTATCGATGCGCACGGTCGTGCCCTTCGGACCCGGCACCTCGACGGCAACGATCTCGTCGGCAAAGTACCCGCTGCGTTGCGCCTCGAGCGCGCGCACCTGGCTCGCTAACGCGAAGGCGTCGCACTCTTCACGCGAGACCGAAT
The DNA here is from genome assembly GCA_021782295.1 of bacterium. Next base: position 3,565 of record JAJXVC010000204.1, read on the forward strand.
ATTTCGCCGCGAGATTCTCAGCGGTAATCGCCATCGGCAGGCCGTTGTACGAATCGGTAAGCGCCTCCCAGAGCGAATCTTCGAATGCGACTTTCGCGCCGAGCGCGAAGCCGGTGCGCGCGCCGCGAACGACGTGCGGCGCCTGGCTCATCGATTCCGCACCGCCGGCGAGCACGTAGCGCGCCTGCCCGAGCGCGAGCGACTGGGCGCCGGAGAGTATCGCCTGCAGCCCCGAGCCGCAGAGCCGATTGAGCGTCAGCGCCGGCGCGCGAACCGGGAGCCCCGCTCGCAGGCCGACATGGCGTGCCAGATAGATTGCGTCGGCACTGCTCTGGATGACGTTCCCGAAGATCACTTCGTCGATCTCTCCCGCCGGAACGCCGCTGCGAAGGATCGCGCCGGCGGCGGCGGCGACCCCGAGGTCGGTTGCGGTCAGCGCCGAAAGGGCGCCCCCAAAGTTGC
>JAJXVC010000205.1 GCA_021782295.1 bacterium
GGGGGGCTCCAGGGGCCACACGAGCGAAATATGCCGGGATGACTTTTGCACAGCGTATCGACGACGCCCACCGTGCCTTTGCTTTGCCGGGAGCGCGCGATCGATATGGTCCCGATAAAACCGTTGAAGTTGAAGAGATCCTCCTGACCCTCGAGCCGCGTTTGGCAGATGCGGTGCTCGACGGCGTCTGCACCACCCGCATGCGCGCGCTTGACGAGCCGGTCGAACGATTGGCGTTCGATGCCGTCGATCTTGCGGTGAGTTCGGTTACCAAAAATGGTCAGCCGCAACAGTATCGCGCGCGTGATGGTCGCCTGGAGATCGAATTCGACCCGGTGCTCGCTGCGGGCGAACGCTGTGAGGTCAGCGTTGTCTATCGCGTGACTCGTCCGCGCGCCGGACTTTTTTTTATTGCTCCAAGCGCAGCGTACCCACAGAAGGTCGCGCATTGTTGGACGCAGAGTCAAGACGAAAATGCGCGCTATTGGTTCCCTTGCCTCGATTATCCGCACGCCAAACAACCGACCGAGACGACGATCGTCGTTGATGCAGGGCTTTTCGCTCTTGCAAACGGTGCATTGGTCGAGCGACGCGACGAAGGCGGAAAGAGCCTCTTTCGCTATCGACAAGAGATCAAACACAGCACCTACCTCATGACGATGGTCGCGGGGCCGTTCGAAGAGATCGACCTCGGTACCGCCGGCGCGGCGACGGTTCCGGTTCTGCTCTATGCGTTGCCGGGGCGCGCCGACGATGCGCGCCGCGCATTCGGAAAGACACCGGCGATGATCGATCTTTTTGAAGAACGGATCGGCACGCCGTATCCGTTCGCGCGATACTCGCAGATAGCCGTTAGCGATTTTATTTTCGGCGGCATGGAAAACACCTCGGCGACGACGCAGACGGACCGGGTGCTCTACGACGAACGCGCCGCAATCGATTACTCGGCTGATTTTCTCACCGCGCACGAACTCGCGCACCAATGGTTCGGCGATCTCCTGACCTGCCGCGACTGGGCGCATGCGTGGTTGAACGAAGGCTTCGCGACGTTCTTCGAAGGCGTGTGGTTCGAGCGCGATCTCGGATACGATGAATATCTCTACCACCATCTCGGCTGTCTTTCGAGATATATCGACGAAGACGCGACGCGCTATCGTCGCCCGATCGTCTGTAATCGTTTTCGCGATCCGATCGAGTTATTCGATCGACACCTCTATGAAAAAGGTGCGGCGGTACTGCACATTTTGCGACGCGACCTCGGCGATGCGCGCTTCTGGCGTTCGATTCGTCATTACGTCGCGCAAAATGCAGAACGTAACGTTGAGACGATCGATCTCGTTCGCGCGATTGAAGAAAGCACCGGGCGCAATATGCGCGGCTTCTTCGATCGTTGGGTGATGAAGGCCGGACATCCCGAGTTGAAGATTATGGCATCCTGGGATGCAAAGCGCTCGGCGGTAACGATAGCCGTGGACCAAGAGCAGGCAATCGACGACGACCGCCCGCCGTTCCCGTTCGATCTCGCAGTTGGGCTCTGCGAGGAGTTGCCGAGATCGCTGCTCCGCGATGCGGGAAGCGATCCGATCGCCGGTGAGCAACGCTTGCTGTTGCGGGTCGAGCGGCAGAACGAACGTTTCGTTATCCCGTGCTCGCGCGAGCCGCAACTCATTCGCATCGATCCCGGTGCAGGGATTCTTGGGAAAGTGCGCTTTGCGCTCGGCGCGAGTGCAGCGGCGAATGTTCTTGCAGCCGATCCCGACCCGATCGCGCGCATTCGCGCCGCCGACGAACTCGTTCGCGACGAAGGAAGTGCGGCCCGCAGCGCGCTCGCCGAGGCCTTCCGAAGCGAGCCGTTTTGGGGTGTCCTCGCGGAAACGGCTCGCATGTTGGGGGCGAGCCGGGCTCCGTGGGCGCGCGATATCCTGCTTGCGGCGCTCGCGCATGCGCATCCGAAGGTGCGCCGTGCCGTCGCCGATGCGCTGGGAGTATGGCGCGAACCGCTTGTCGCCGATGCGCTGATCGTTCGTTCGCGAGAGGATGCTTCCTATTTCGTCAGCGCGGCGGCGGCGAATGCACTCGGCAAAACGCGCGACCCTCGCGCGCTCGATCTCTTGACGGCGCTTTCGCAAGCACAGAGTTGGAACGGGACGATCGAGGCCGGCGCGGTGCGCGGCTTAGCCGAACTCGCCGACGAGCGAGCGCTTCCCGCGATCCTCGCCGCATCGGCTCTCGGCCGCGATGAGGGGTTGCGTCGCGCCGCCGTCGCCGCACTCGGGCGCGTCGGCGAACTCGTCGACGCACAGCGCGTTGCGACGATCGACGCGTTAATTACGTTGCTCGACGATGAGGCGTTCTTGGTACAACTCGCAGCGATCTCGGCGCTTGAGGGGCTGGGCGATGCCCGCGCGCTCGGCGCGCTCGATCGATTGGCAAGAAGCGCGTACGACGGACGCGCGCGTCGCGATGCCGCCGAGGCTGCAATGACGATCCGAGAGGGGTTACGCGTTCCCGCTCAGGTGGTGCATTTACGCGAAGATATCGACCGGTTGCGTGAAGAGCAGAAGAAGATCGCCGAGCGTATCGCGGCTCTCGAGACTCCGTAAGCGCATAGCGATCGTAGCGACGCTGCTCTTTGCAGTGTACGCTCTGGTCGTTATCGTCTTTGCGGCGCAACGAAAGCCCGAAGTGCCTCCCTCCGCGCCGCTGAGCATCGCGCGTGCGACGCCTATTCCCGTGCACCCACCCGAACGCTACGTTCCGTGGAGTGCAACGGCTCGCGCCGCAATTGCGCGAAAGATCGCGCGGCTCTTCGCACCGTCGCTGCAGGGAGCGCGTCGTTATAGTCTCCTCGTGCTCGACGAACGCGGTCACACGCTCTTTGCCGACCGCGCCGAGAGCACCGCTGCTCCGGCTTCGGCGCAGAAAATCATCGTTGCCGAGACGGCGTTGCGCGTGCTCGGACCAAACTTTCGTTTCCCGACCCTCCTCGTTGCGCGCGCCCCATACCATAGCACCGCGCAGATCGGAACGCTCTGGGCGGTCGGCTCGGGTGATCCGAGCCTGCGTGCAAGCGATCTGCGGAACGCTGCGCGAGCGCTGCGCGCTGCCGGGGTGACCAGCGTCGCGCGCATCGCGGTCGATCCGAGCGCGAGCCTCGGCGCGGAGATCAATCCGCACTGGAACCCCGAGAACGACGGCGCGCCCTATCAAGCGCCGACCTCTGCGCTCTCCGTCAACGGTAATCTCGTCGAGGCGGTACCCGTCGGCGATCCCAATCGTCACGCAGCCGCGGTTTTGCGCGCGGCGCTCGTGCACGTCGGCATCTCGGTGGGGGCGCAAACGCTCATCAGCCGCGCGCCGCTCACTGCTGCGGTCTGGTGGAATCATCGCTCGGCGCCGTTACGCGATCTCGAACGACACATGCTGGTGCAGTCCGACAATCATTACGCCGAACAACTGCTGCGCGCGGTCGCTCTACGGATATACGGTCGCGCGAACGTCGCCGACGGCGTTCGCGCCGAACGCGCACTGCTCCGCCGCATGCACGTTCCGATGCCGGGAATGAAGTTGCTCGACGGCTCGGGATTGAGCCACGGAGATCGCGTCGCGGCAAGAACGCTGGCGACGATACTCCTGCGAACGCGCGGAACGGGTGCTTACGATATGGATCCGCTCTTGGCGCGCGCCGATCTCGACGGGACGTTACAGGGTATCGATTTCGGACCCGCCGATGGCCGCGTACGCGCGAAGACCGGGCATCTCGACGATGCATCTTCGCTCGAAGGATACGTGCGGACGCGTCGGCACGGAGAGGTCATTTTTGCGTTCTTGGTTAACGGCTCGCCGGGTGATCCGGATAGATCGATGCGCCGCAGCGTTGAAGCGCTCTCGTTGATGTAAGAGTATCGTGACCGACGATCCGCTTACCGCGCAAAGCGCACAGCGTGTTCTCGACCGCGCCCTCCGCGACGGCGGCCTC
>JAJXVC010000206.1 GCA_021782295.1 bacterium
AACGCTGACGTTTGCGCGCCTATCGAACGTTCCCGGCGTCGCGCTCTCCGAGGGAATCTCATTGGCGCGCTACCTGCCGTGCGATACCGAAAATATTGCCTTTTCAACCGGACGCGACGTCGAAAACGTCGGTGTCGGAACGCCGCCGGCGGTCTATCACAGCTTGGCGCTCTTTCTCGGTGATACGCACCGGCTCAGCTCTCACATCGGATTGAACATCGGCGTGGGCTGGTTTGGATTGACCGGCGCATACGATCGTTTCGAGGTACGCATTGCACTCCGCGAGCGCCTCTGAGCCGCTGCTGTGGCTCATCGAACTCAGCGTTCTGTTTTCGTCGATCATGACCGCAGCGTTGGTCGTTGCGTTCGTGTTCTTACGCACGCGCAACTCCATCGTCAGGAAACGGCAGGAGCGCCTCACGGAGCGCTGGCGCTCGATTTTTAAAACGGCATATACCGGCGAGGCGTTGCCCGACGTCTTGCCGCGGGTGAGTCGGCGCGATTGGTTTACCGTGATGGGACTGTTTTCGCAGTTCCACCAACTCCGCGACAAAGATCGCGACCGAGCGCGCGAGGTACTGCCGAAACTCGATACACTCGCCTACGATATCCGCCTCGACCGGCACGCGCTCTACTGGCTCAATCGTGGTGACGATGCAGAGAAAATTCTTGCCTTGACCGCGCTCGGGCAGTTGCGCGAAGCCGCCGCTCTCGACGATGCGATACGGCTCTCCGCCGACGAAGGTGCGGAGCTCTCGCGTGCCGCCGCGCAATGCGCACTGCGGATCGACGCCCGTTTTACCGACGGAGTGCTGGAGCTCGTTCGAGATCGCGACGATTGGGTTCGCTCGCGGGTCGAAACGATGCTAAAAGAGATCGATCAGATCGATCTCGACGAAGCATTGCGCGCCGCAGTCGGAACTGCCGACGACGCGGGGAAGCGACGGCTCCTCGATTTCGTGCGTTTTTGTTCGCCCTCTCCAGCGCGCGCGGTCTGCAAGCGCGTGCTCGAAGAATCGGAGGATGAAGAGACGATCGCCGCCGCGCTACGTTCGCTCGCGCCGCTGGCATCTGAAGAAGATCGGGCGCTGGCGTTAAAATACTGCGCACACGAATCGCCGATCGTCCTGCTCTCGGCATTGCGCGTCCTGCGGAAGTGCGTCCGATACGATGACCGAGAAATACTATTGCGGTTGGCATCGCACCGAGATTATTGGGTTCGTTTGCGCGCAGCCGAGGCCATTGTGGAACTCTATGGAGAGAGCGGTCTTATCGAAGAATTTCTCGACGAAGTCGAAGACCGTTATGCGCGCGATGCGATCGCCCAAGCGATCGCCGAACGAAAAATGATGGCCCACCGCTCGCGGTTGCGCGATCGTCGCGCGACCTCACAAGGCGCTCCCGAGGCGCGGCTGTGAGCGTCAACGGCCACGCGACGATCGAGGCGGTCGTCGTCTTTATCGAGTCGGGACTCTTTCTGTATTTCCTGATTATCAACGGCTACTATGCCTTTACCGGCGGTGTCGCGCTCTTCCGATTGCCGAGTTTCGTGAAAATGCACCTTGCCGACCCCGTTCGCCGTTCGAACTCGACGCTCGATCGCCCGGTGACCATGCTCGTTCCGGCATATAACGAACGAGAGATCATCGTGACCTCGGTGCGCTCGATGCTCGCGTTAGAATATGTAAACTTCGAAATCGTCGTCATTAACGACGGTTCGAACGACGATACCCTCGAACGTTTGCACGAAGCGTTCGACCTTGAGCCGTACGAAGGAATCTATCGCGTCGAACTGCCGACGGAAGAGGTACGAGAGGTCTACCAGTCGCGCCTTCACCCGGAACTGCGGGTAATCGACAAAGTCAACGGCGGGAAAGGCGACGCGCTCAATGCCGGCATCAATCTCTCGCGCTATCCGCTCCTTTTTACCGCCGATGCCGATTCCTATTACCATCGACAGACCTTGCAGTGGATGGTGGAACCATTCCAGCGGGATCGCCGCACCGTGGTGGTCGGGGGCGCGGTTGCGGTCGGGAATGCGTCGACTCCGGTCGACGACAAACCCTTCGAGCCGTCGCTGCCGAAGAACCTGATGCAGCTCTTTCAAGTGCTCGAGTATCTGCGCGCGTTTTTAGCGACGCGGATGGGTTTTGCGCCTTTTAACGCGTTGGGAATCGTCTCGGGAGCCTGTGGGCTCTGGCGTCGCGATATCATTATCGCCTGCGAAGGCTTTCGAACCGATACCATCTGGGAAGATATGGAGATGACGCTGCGCGTCCATAATTATTGCATCAACACGGGGCAACCCTATCGCATCGCGTTCTCGCCGTTCCCGGTCTGTTGGACCGACGTGCCGGCTTCGCCGAAGGTGCTCTACAATCAACGAAAGGGCTGGCACCGCCACCTTTCGGAGTGCGTGATCATCCATCGGAAATTGCTCTTCGGACACGGTGGGATGTTTAGCTGGGTGACGATGCCCTACTTGGTATTTTTTGAGTGGCTCGCCCCGATCGTCGTGATCGGAGGGGTGATTTTTTCGGTGACGATGGCGGCACTCGGTTTCCTCGATTGGAATACGCAGTGGTGGCTGCTGGGGCTGGTCTTCGTCCTCGCGATGTTCGGATCGATCATCAGCATTTTGCTCGATGAAATTTCGTTCACCGCCTATCGGCTCAGCCAGGTCTGGGTGCTCTTCGCCGCTGCCCTTTTGGAGAATTTCGGCTATCGCCAGTTCGTGATGGTCGCGAATTTTGCGGGCTTGATGGCATGGTTGTTCCGGCGGCCGGTTCGAGGAAGCACGAAGTATCCTGGACTTTTTGTCGCACCCTGGGTTCCCAAGCGTCGCGACTGAGGGAGCAGAAGCAGGAACCCCCAGGCCGACGGGAGGAGTACCTTTTGCTTCCCGAGATTTGGAGGATAGCGCATGTCTCTCACCCCTCGTGGGATCCTACTCGCAGTCATCGCCGTGCTGCGATTTGCGTTGGGTCTCGTCGTTTGGGTCGCCTCCGTCGTTCTGCTGGGGCTCTTTGCGCTGGAATTCGTCCATGCGCCGCACCTCGAGACGACGGCGCTCGTGAAGCTCGCGCATCGCCTTGGCGACGCCGACATTCGCATCGTCTCGCGGTGGTTCGGGCTCTCCTGGCCGAGCGGCGCGCGCATCAGCTACGTCCCGCTCGGGATGGCGATCGCGATCTGGATCGCCAAGGGCATCCTCGATTCGGTCCTACAACGGCTCGATTATATCGTCCGTCACACCTTGAAGGCCTCGACGCGCAGCGGTCTGAGCGCCTCGCACGGAGGTGGAGCCGACGGCGGAATCTCGATGCGGAAACTCGATGCCGAATCGGAGCATCACCGCAGCATCTTGCTCAAGCGCTATCGCGAGATTGAAGGCGCCCTCAAATCCTCGTCCCGCAAGCCGTGTACGTTCCTTTCGATCGATATCGTCGGCTCTACGAAAATGAAGATCGGCGAGCGCCCGACGGCGGTCGCCGCGACCTTCCAGGCCTATGAAGAGATGGTGCGCAACACGTTCGATTCCTATAGCGTGTGGAAGCAGACGTGGACACCCGACGGCGTCATGGCCTGTTTTCTCGACCGCGACCTCGGCGTCGCGGCGGGGCAGCGCGTTCTCACCGAACTCGAGCCGTTCAATAAAAATGAAAATCAACTGCGAACGCCGATCGAGGTCCGTTGCGGGCTCAACGACGGCGAGGTGGTGATTTTCGAAGATAGCCAACTGGAGAAGGTCGCCGACCACGCGATCGATGTCGCCGGACACATGCAGAAGCACGCCGATATCAACGCGCTCTGGCTGAGCACCGAAGTATTTGGGCGCATGGAGAACAAGAGCGGTTTCGCGCCGGTCGAGGCCGAGGTCGATGGCTTTGCGGTGATGGAATGGAAGCCGACCGCCGGAGAAGCGTCGGCGCCAGGGGAGAGCGACCGGGCAGGCTAAT
>JAJXVC010000207.1 GCA_021782295.1 bacterium
CGCGATCACGACGGGGTAAACCATGCACGAACGTCAACCTGAAATCGAAGAAGCCGCGGTGCCTGCGGTGCGCGGCCGAGCGATCGTCATCACCTCCGGGAAAGGCGGCGTCGGTAAGACGACGACCACCGCCAATCTCGGTACGGCGCTGGCAATGCGAGGCGCGCGGGTCGCGCTGGTCGATGCCGATGTCGGTCTGCGCAATCTCGATATCGTACTCGGGCTCGAGAGCCGGGTGAAACATCACTTGCTCGACGTTATCGAGGGCGGCGCGACCTTGGACGAAGCGCTGGTCGCTTCGAAATACAACGAGTCGCTCATGTTGCTCGCGGCGGCGCAAAATCGGGAAAAAGACGAAGTCCCCACCGAGGCGATGACGGCATTGATCGAGCGTTTACGCGAGCGTTTCGATTACGTGCTCGTCGATTGTCCGGCGGGTATCGAACACGGGTTTCGCAACGCCGTTGCCGGCGCTCAAGAAGCGATCGTCGTCTGCACGCCGGAGGTTTCGGCGGTGCGCGATGTCGACCGCGTGATCGGCTTGCTCGGCAATCGCTTCAAACCGCAGCTCATCGTCAACCGCCTGCGCCCGCAGCTTGTCAAGCGCGGCAAGATGCTCTCGGTCGAAGATGTCAACGCCATCCTGCGCTTGCCGTTGCTCGGCGTGATTGCCGACGAACCCGAAATCATCATCACGACCAACAAGGGCGAGCCGCTGGCGTTGCGGCGCGACGCAGCCACGGGCGCTGCGTATCACGCGATGGCGGCGAAGATCGCCGGCGAAGATGTTGCCGCTCCGACCGTCGAAGCGCGCGAATCGTTTTTTGGACGCCTCGGCGCGTTCTTCGGAGGCAAAGCATGATTGAGTTTTTCAAACGCCTCTTCGGACCATCCGATTCCGGAGCGACCGCAAAGCAACGCTTGCAATTAGTGCTGATGACCGATCACCTCGCGCTTGCGCCCGAAATGATCGACGCGATGAAACGGGAGCTCGTTGAAGTGATCTCGCGCTACGTCGAGGTCGATCGCGAAAAAGTCGAAGTCGATTTCGAACGTCACGACCACGCACTGGCGATGATGGCGAATGTTCCGATTCTCGGCGTTGCGCGCCCGAGCGAACGCGCGCCCGAGCGAGTACCCGAACCCGCCGCATCGGCGAGCGCCGCCGAGCCGCTTGCAGCGGGGCCGGCACCGTTACAGCAAAGGAAGCGACGCAAGAAAGCGCAACGCGCTCCGGCGTGAGTCGCGCGCTCGCGGCGAAGATCGAAGGCTTCGCATTCGAGCCTCACTTTCTGAGCGAGAGCGAGGCGCGCGATCTTTTCGCGCGCCTCCTTCACGATATCGCGTGGACGCAGCCGACGATTGCGCTCTTCGGTGTACGCCGCCCCATCCCGCGCCTGGAAGCGTGGTACGGCGACTCCGACGCAGCCTATCGCTACTCCGGGATCGCGCACGAGCCGCTCCCGTGGACGCCCGAGCTCGCGGCTCTCCGCGATCGCGTCAGCGCCCATGCAGGCGCGCCCTTTAACAGCGTATTGGCAAATCTCTATCGCGATGGACGCGATTCCATCGGTTGGCATAGCGACGACGAGCGCGAATTGGGGCCGATGCCGACGATTGCCTCGCTCTCCCTCGGCGCGACGCGCCGTTTTTACATCAAGGCTAAAGCGAGCGGCGAGCGCCACGCGTTCGACCTTTGCAACGGGAGCCTGCTGCTGATGAGCGGGGCAAGCCAGCAGTTATGGCGGCACTCGGTTCCGAAAGAGCCCCACGTGCAACACGCGCGCATCAATCTTACCTTTCGCAGCATTCTCGCATTATGAGCGCGATCGTAACGCGCCTCGGTCGCGATTCTTCCTATCGCATCGCATGGCCGCTGATCATCGGCGCAATCGGGGCGAGCTTGCTCGGCGTGGTGCTGATCCGCTCGGCCGATCTGCACAACCCCCAAGCGGGGCCGGAGTATCTCAAGCAACTGCTCTATATCGCCGTCGGCGTTCCCGTCATGTTGCTCTGCGCGCGCATCGACTATCGCGTCTGGCAGCGCTTCGCACCGGCGATCTACATCTTGAATCTTCTCTTATTGCTGGCAATCGTTGTGATCGGCCACCGCGCGCTCGGCGCGCAACGCTGGATCTCGCTTGGGCCGCTGGGCACATTCCAACCCTCGGAATTCGCAAAGCTTTTTCTCGCGATCTCCGGTGCGGCGGTACTCGCGCGCGGCGACTACACGCGTCTGCGCGATATGTGGAAACCGCTTCTCACCTTTGCGGTGCCGGCGATCCTCGTCCTCAAGCAACCGGATTTCGGCACCTCGCTCGTACTCTTGGCGATTCTGACGACGCAATTGTTCTTCGGCTTGCCGCGACTCATCGGGTTTGCGCTCTATTGCGCCGGGCTCTTCGTTGCCGGTGCGATCACTGCGGGGACGAACCTGGTGCTCAAGCCCTTTCAGAAGGCGCGATTATTGGTCTTTCTCAATCCGAAGGCCGATCCGCAAGGCGCCGGATATAACTTGAATCAAGCGAAAATTGCCGTCGGGAACGGAGAATTTTTCGGTCGCGGGCTCTTCCACGGAACGCAGACGCAACTCTCGTTCGTCCCGGAACACTCGCGCGATTTTATCTTCACCGTGCTCGCCGAAGAGCTCGGTCTCGTCGGCGTTCTCGGCCTCTTCGCGCTCTACGGTGCGATTATCTACGGCGGCATTCGCGCGATTCACGGCGCGCAAGATCGCTTCGGCCTTTTGCTCGCCTCCGGAATTACCGCGATGCTGCTCTTTCACATGCTGGTGAATATCGGTATGACGGTCGGTATCATGCCGATCACGGGCATTCCGCTGCCCTTTCTTTCCTACGGCGGGTCGGCGATGTTGACGAATTTTGCCGCCGTCGGCGTGCTGATGAATATCTACGCCCAGAAGGACCGCGGCGTTCTCGGAAACGCGTGAGCGAAGCGGCGCCGATGCGCAGCATCGAACTGCACGATGCAACGCCGCTGCGCTCGATGATCGATGCGACCGAGGGGACGCGCTTTGCCGCCGCGGCTCTTCCCGGGCGTGCCGTGTGCGATGCGCTGGCAGAGATTGCGCGCGAGCGTCGGTTAACGTTGCAGCTCTCCTTCGGTGGGCTTTCGTTGCTGCAAGACAAGCGTATCGCGGCGGCCGTGGAGTCGCTCGTACTCGGCGGTGCTCAGCTCGACGATATCGCATTGCCGCCGCACCTCCGCGCGCTGCGGCTCAACGGCGGCGGCGGATCGCTCGACGCGTTGCTTGCGCTGCCGTTGAAGATCCTGGCAATCGATCGCGGCAGCTACGATACCGCGCCGCTGCTCGCGCACCCGACTCTCACCACGCTCTCGGTAGCAAATCTCCCCGCCGACGCGCTGCAGATCGGGCCGCGCCTGCGGACGTTCCGCGCGATCGGCGTCCCGCTGCGAACGCTCGAGCGCTTTCGCTCCGGCACCGCGCTCGAGCGCATCGAATGTACGCGCTGCGATTCGTTGGAATCGATCGAAGCATTGGCGGCGCTGCCGATGCTGCGCGAACTCGCGCTCGAGGGCTGCTGGCGCCTCGATCTCCAAGCGACGATCGCGTTTCTGCGCACGTTGCCGTTGCACGCGCTACGCATCGATATCGGCGGGCGCCGCAAGAACGTCGAAGTAGAGAAACGTCTCAGTCTCCAGCGCCTCACGCCCTTCCCGACGCCGGAGGCGCTGCAGGAATCCTTTCGCGAATCCTCCTTGAAACAAAGGTGAAGCGCCCCTACGGCGTGAAGTGCGGGCCTAAGCCGACGAAGCGAGTCGCATCTTTGCGATCCGCCGTCGAGCGAAAAGTATTTTACGCGCGTCGCGCGCATGGCCCGTCACAGGCGAACTCGCCGAAGTCGCGATCCCGGGTAGCACCGCAGGGTCGCGCGATTGAGCGGTAGCCGGGCGGCCGGTGCGCCCGC
>JAJXVC010000208.1 GCA_021782295.1 bacterium
AGGTGGCGGCCCCGATACCAAGGAGGATGTTCCGCGTACTCGCCGCGCCGTTGGCCAGCGCAGGTCGAGGGAGAAGCCCGGCTCCGAGGCCGAGTACTGCCAGGAGAGCGAGGGCGACGGTGAGCTGTTTTTTCATGCCGTCGTTTTACCCCGTGCTCCGCGAACTGAAACCTCGTGCCGGATGGCCGTTGCAACGGAGGCAGCGGGGGAGTATAATCATGGTTCGTGCCCCCGCATGAGGTCGCTCCTCATCGGGAGCGGTCCGGAAGCACCGGTGGGCCCCCTCGCGCGACCGCGCGAGATCGTCGGCGCCCTGCGGAAGCGAACGGTACCGGCACGGTGACTAGCGGGAGTCCTCGTGAACAACAACCTCATCGACGTAAACAACTTCGACGCGATGCGCATCGGTTTAGCATCGCCCGAGCATATTCGTGCTTGGTCGTTCGGCGAAGTGAAGAAGCCCGAGACGATTAACTATCGCACGCTCAAACCCGAGCGCGACGGCCTCTTCTGTGAAAAAATCTTCGGCCCGACCAAAGATTGGGAGTGCCACTGCGGCAAGTACAAGCGCATCCGCTTCAAGGGGATGATCTGCGATCGCTGCGGCGTCGAGATCACGCGCGCGAAGGTACGCCGCGAACGGATGGGACACATCGAACTCGCGACGCCCGTCTGTCACATTTGGTATCTCAAGGGCGTGCCCAGCCGTATCGGCATTTTGCTCGATATGTCGCCGCGTCAACTCGAGAAGGTCATCTATTTTGCCGCATGGGTCGTCATCGATCCGGGCAATACGCCGCTGCAGAAGCGCGAGGTGCTCTCGGAGCAAAAGTATCGCGAACTCTCCGACAAGCATAAAGACGACCGTGGCCGCGTTCAGTTCAAGGCCGGCATGGGCGCCGAAGCGATTCGCGAACTGCTCAAAGATCTCAACCTGCAAAAAGTGCGCGACGAACTGCGTTCGGAACTCGACGGCGGCCCCAACGGTTCGCGCCGCACGCGTGCCGGCAAGGACACCGTCAGCCAGAAGCACCTCAAGACGATCAAACGCCTAGAGATCGTCGAAGCGCTCATCACGTCGGGAAATAAACCGGAGTGGATGGTGCTCGAAGCTGTTCCGGTGATTGCGCCGGAATTGCGCCCGATGGTGCAACTCGACGGCGGACGCTTTGCGACCTCCGACCTCAACGATCTCTATCGCCGCGTGATCAATCGCAATAACCGCCTCAAGCGGTTACTCGATCTCAACGCGCCCGAGATCATCATCAAAAACGAAAAGCGCATGCTGCAAGAAGCGGTCGATGCGCTCATCGATAACGGCCGTCGCGGCCGCCCCGTCACCGGGCCGAACAACCGCCCGCTGAAATCGCTCTCGGATATTCTGAAAGGCAAGCAGGGGCGTTTCCGCCAGAACCTGCTCGGCAAACGCGTCGATTACTCCGGCCGTTCGGTCATCGTCGTCGGCCCGACGCTGAAATTGCATCAGTGCGGTCTACCCAAAGAGATGGCGCTCGAGCTCTTCAAACCGTTCGTGATGAAGAAGCTGGTCGACCGTCAGTTAGCGCATAATATCAAGAGCGCGAAGCGCATGGTCGAACGGGTGAAGCCCGAAGTTTGGGATGTTCTCGAAGAGATCATCAAAGAGCATCCGGTGCTGCTCAACCGCGCCCCGACGCTCCATCGCCTCGGCATCCAGGCCTTCGAACCGGTTCTGGTTGAGGGCAAGGCGATCCATCTGCATCCGTTGGTTTGCACGCCGTACAACGCCGACTTCGACGGCGATCAGATGGCCGTCCACTTGCCGCTCTCGGCCGGTGCGCAGGCCGAGGCGCGGATCCTCATGCTTTCGTCGAATAACACCCTGCTGCCGGCGTACGGCAACGCGGTCTCCATTCCGACGCAAGATATGGTGTTGGGACTCTATTACATCACGTTCCAGCGCGATGAATACAAGGGCCCGGCGCGCGGTGAGATTACCGAGAACTTCGATATCTCCGATCGCCCGGCCAAAAAACACGCGCCCGCCGTCGATGCGCCGGGCTCGCTGCCGACCTTCTCGAATTTCAACGAAGTCATGCTGGCGTACGAAAGCCACGCAGTGAAACTTCAAGAGTGGATCTACGTGCGATTCAACGGCGAGTTGGTTAAAACGACGACCGGCCGCGTGATCTTTAATAGCTCCTTCCCCAAACATTGGAATCACGCGTTCGTCAATCAAATTATCGATAAGGGCGCGCTCAAGAAGCTCATCACGCAGTGTTACCGTAATTACGGTAACGCCGAAACCGCGATGTTCCTCGACTCGGTCAAGGAACTCGGGTTCCGTTACGCGACACGCTCGGGCACCTCGGTATCGGTGAGCGATATCGTCGTTCCGCAAGCGAAGCACGCGATTATCGAGAAGGCGCAAGCCGAGGTCGATGAGTTGCATCGTTTCTACGAGCAAGGCTTCATCCGCCAGTCCGAGCAGTACAACAAGACGATCGAGATCTGGTCGAAGGCGTCCGAAGACGTGACGCAGGCGATGCAGAAGGCGCAAGAGCCGCTCAACCCGGTCTTCATGATGGCGACATCGGGTGCTCGTGGATCGATCGCGCAGGTAAAACAGCTCGGCGGTATGCGCGGGCTGATGTCCGATCCCAGCGGTGAAATTCTCGAAATTCCGGTCAAGGCTTCGCTCAAAGAAGGCTTGACGATGTTCGAATACTTCATCTCGACGCACGGCGCCCGTAAGGGACTCGCCGATACCGCACTGCGAACCGCCGACTCCGGGTATCTCACCCGCCGTTTGGTCGACGTTGCGCAGGACGTTATCGTTCGCGAAGACGACTGCGGCACCGCCGACGGGATCCTCGTGTACGATATTCGCGTCGGCCGCGAAATCATCGAACCGATCACCGACCGTATCGTCGGCCGTCGCTGTGCCGAGGACGTCGTTCACGGTAAAGAGACGCTGGTGAAACGCGGTGAAGAGATCGACGAAGAAAAGGCCAAAGAGATCGTCGATGCCGGCATTCCGACGGTGAAGATCCGTTCGGTGCTGACCTGTAAGTCCAAATACGGCGTCTGCTCCGCTTGTTACGGTCGCGACCTTGCAACCGGAAAGCACGTCGACATCGGCACCGCGGTCGGCATTATCGCCGCGCAATCGATCGGCGAACCGGGCACGCAGTTAACGCTGCGTACCTTCCACACCGGTGGTGTGGCGACCGAGGATATCATCACGGGTCTTCCGCGCGTCGAAGAAATTTTCGAAGCGCGCAAACCCAAGGGTGAGGCAATCGTTGCCGAAATCGGCGGACGCGTCTCGTTCGGCGAAGACAAGGTGCATCGTACGGTTATCGTTACCGATGAAGCCGCGCTCTACGACGAAAAGAACCAGCCTCCGGTCTACGATATTCCGCAAGGAACGCATCTCGCGGTCACCGATGGCCAACTCGTCGAACCGGGCGATCGGCTCACCGAAGGTTCGCTCAATCCGCACACGATTCTCAAATACAAGGGCGAAACCGCGCTGCAAGATTACCTCGTGCAGGAAGTGCAGAAGGTCTATCGTTCGCAGGGCGTCGACATCAACGATAAACACATCGAAGTGATCGTGCGCTCGATGCTGCGGAAGGTGAAGATCACCGACGGTGGTTCGACGCATCTGCTGCCGGGACAAACGGTCGAATCCTCGGTCTTCAACGATGCAAACGAAAAAGCGCGCAGCGAGAAGAAAGATATCGCCGAGGCGCTGCCGGTTCTGCTCGGCGTCACCAAAGCCTCGCTTGCAACCGATTCGTTCCTCTCGGCAGCCTCGTTCCAAGAGACGACCCGCGTCCTCACCGATGCGGCGATTCGCGGAAAATACGATCCGCTGTTGGGATTGAAAGAGAACGTGATTATCGGCAAGCTCATTCCCGCGGGAACGGGGATGTCGCGCTATCGCAACCTCA
>JAJXVC010000209.1 GCA_021782295.1 bacterium
CGAGCAACGCTTGCCCCACCGTGTTGTTGATTTTATGCGCACCGGTATGATTGGTATCTTCTCGCTTGAAGAGCAACTGCGAAAGATTGTTTTCGCCCAGGAAGCGGCGCGCCGGATAGAGCGCGGATGGGCGACCGACGAAATCCCGTAAAACTTCGCGATATTCATTCCAAAACGTGCTGTCGGCAAAGGCCGCGCGCATCGCCCCTTCCAACTCGTCGAGCGCTGCAACGAGCACCTCGGGGACGAAGCGTCCCCCGAACGCTCCGAAATATCCGCGCGCGTTAGGTTCGGTCGGCATCGATCACCGCCGCTTGGAATGCCCGCATCAGCGCCTCATCCTTTCTTCCGTTCCGTTCGATTCCGCTGCGAACGTCGACAGCATACGGACGCATCGCTCGGATCGCCGCTCCGACATTCTCCGGCGTTAACCCGCCGGCAACGATCGTCGGACGACGCCGCACGATCTCAACGACAGGCTCCCAAGAAAACGGCGAACCGGTTCCACCGCGCGCATTGCCGATCTTTGTATCGAGTAGAACATGGAAGCCGCGATAGCGGTTGCACGCGGCGTCGAGCGATGCACGATCGTTATCGGCACCAACATGGATCACTTTAACGACGCGCTTCGCATATGCTTCGAGCATCTGCGGCTCTTCATCGCCGGCGCACTGCAACAGCGCCGATGGAGATGCTGCCGCAACCTCCGCGAAAAATTCTGCATGCGGATCGACGAGGACGAACGTTGGGGTTACGAAGGGCGGTAATGCAGCCGCGATCGATGCCGCCTCCGCGAGTGAAATGCGGCGCGGCGACGGGGCGAGAATGAGACCGATTGCATCGGCACCGCAGTCGACCGCGAGCTCCGCTTCGGCATGCGAGGTCACCCCGCAGAACTTGATTCTCGTTCTCATCGCGGCGAACGCAGCGCCTCACGGATTGCAGCGATCTTGCGCTCCGGCTGCCCGTCGCGCATGAGCGCCTCACCGATAAGTACGCCACGCGCACCGGCACGCGCGAGTCGCAGCACATCGCGTTCGTCGCGCATACCGCTCTCGCCGACGGCGAAACGATGCTTCGGGACGCGCGGTAAGAGTCGCTCGCCGGTCGCGAGGTCGACATCGAGCGAGCGAAGATTCCGGTTATTCACACCGATGATGCGCGCGCCAAGCGCCGTCGCGCGCTCGAGTTCGCGCTCGTCGTGCACCTCGACGAGCGCTGCGAGTTCGCAGCGTTCCGCTTCGTCGAGGCAAGCGCGCAAGCGGTCGTCGCTCAACGCCGCGACGATCAAGAGGATCGCATCGGCTCCCGCCGCGGCCGAGGCGACGACTTCGTAGGGCGTCGCAATGAAGTCTTTTCGCAGCAGCGGTGCCGAGCTTACCGCGCGCACAAGATCGAGATAGCGTATATCGCCGAGAAATGACTCCTCCTCGGTTAGCACGCTGATCGCATCGACGCCGGCAGCGGTATAGCGCTGCGCGACGGCGACTGGGTCGAAATGCTCGGCGATCGTCCCGGCTGATGGTGATGCGCGTTTTATCTCGGCGATAATCGCGATGCCTTGCGCGCGTTCCAGCGCAGCAACAAAGTCCCGCCGGTCGTGCCGACGGTCGCCGGCGATCCGAACGAGATCGTCGTACGGAATGCGGCGCTCATCTTCGCGCCTGCGGCGCGCCTTCCGTTCGAAGATCTCCGCGAGGATATCAGGCACGGCTCGCCTCGGCGACCCGCTCGAAGAGCGCAAGCGCGCGCCCCGAGGCGAGAATCGCTTCCGCGCGCGCGAAGGCTACCGCGACGCTCTCTGCACGACCGGTCGCAAACATCGTCACCGCGGCATTCAGCGCGACGACCTGCGAGCGCCCCGAGCGCCGACCGCCGAGAATATCGCGGAAGGCACGTGCGGCATCTTCGACGGTACGCTCGACGAGTTCCGCGAGCGGAACCGCGATGCCCAACGCGCGCGGATCGATCTGCTCGCGATACACCTGCGTTTTATCGAAGCGATAGAGTTGCGTGATACCATCGCCGATCGCTTCGTCGACGCCGCCTTCACCGCAGATAACGCCGCCCGCGCGAACGCCGAGCGCCCGCAGAACATCGCCGACCGGTTCGACGAGTTCCTCGCGCGAGACGCCGACCAACGCCAGCGGCGCTCGCGCCGGGTTACAGAGCGGGCCGAGAAGATTGAAGATCGTCCGCACCCCAAGCGCACGGCGAACGTTCGCGACGTTGCGCATCGCGGGGTGATAGCGCGGTGCGAATAAGAAAACGAAACCGTTCTCGCGCAGCAGCTCAGCCGAACGCGCCGGCGGAAGATCGAGACGATATCCGCAGGCCTCGAGCACGTCGGCACTTCCACATGCGCTCGACGCGGCGCGGTTCCCATGCTTTGCGACCGGAATATCATCGGCGGCGATAACGAGCGCCGCCATCGTTGAGAGATTGATCGTTCCCACCCCGTCGCCGCCGGTTCCGACGATATCGACGACGTCGCCGAGGTCGTGCTTCAGTTGCACCATGCGCGCGCGCATCGCTTCGGCGGCACCGACGATCTCGTCGACGCTCTCTCCACGCATCGCGAGAGCGACCAACGCCCCCGCCGCAGCGACGTCATCGAGCGCGCCGTCCATCAGTTCGCCGACGAAGGCCGCAGCCTCATCGCGCTTGAGGGACTCACCCGAGACGAGGCGGCGCAGGCGCCGCGCAGCAAAATCGTTCACGGCGTTCTCTCCGAAACGCAAGCGACGCCCCGGGTTGCCCGAGGCGTCGCTTGAATGACGGACATCGCGATGTGAGGACGCGCTATTTTACGAGCTCGACGATCGAGAGTTCGGCAGCATCTCCCGGGCGTACGCGGCTTTTGGTAATACGCGTAAACCCGCCCGAACGCCCTTTGAGCGCAGGGGCGATCTGCTCGACGAGCTTTTTCACGACCGCGGGCTCGGTAAGGAACTCTGCAATCCGTCGGCGCGCGGCGAGATCGCCCGGCATCGCCGTGCTGATCAAACGCTCCGCGACACGGACGATTTCCTTCGCCTTCGTCGAGGTCGTTTCGATTTTCTCGTGTTTAAAAAACGAGGTCGCCAGATTACGCAGCAGCGCCTTACGGTGGCCGTCGGTACGCGAGAGACGCTTGTATTTGAGCTGATGTGGCATGATCGCTTCCTATTTAGTTTAGGCGGAGCGAAAGCCCGCGTTCAGCGAGCACGCTCTTGATTTCGTCGAGTGATTTCTGCCCGAAGCTGCGCATTTTCATGATCTCTGCTTCGGTGAGATCCAGGAGTTCGGAGACTCGCGTAATTCCGGCGCGTTTGATGCAATTCGAAGAGCGCACCGAGAGGTTGAGCGTATCGACGGGGACGTCCCACTCGTTGGCGGGTGCGAGCTCCATCGGTTCGCTATTGGCCATGAAGTTCGTGAAGAGTTCGAGGCGCTCGTGCAGAATGCGCGCCGCAGCGATCAACGCATCTTCCGGCGAGATCGAACCGTTCGTTTCGATCTCTAAGGTGAGGCGATCGTAATCGACGCTCTGCCCGACGCGCGTATCGTCGACGGTGAAGTTCACTTTATGAACCGGCGAGAAGATCGAATCGATCGGAATCAGGCCGATCATGTGCTCGATATTCCGCTGCTTGTCGGCGGTAACATACCCGCGTCCCTTCTCGATACCCAACTCCATCGAGAGTTGCGCATCTTTCGAGGTCAGCGTTGCCAAATGGAAGGACGGGTCGAGAATCTCGACATCGGCATCGACCGAGATATCGGCCGCAGTCACTTCACGAGCTCCCTTGACGTCGATGGTGAGCACCTTCGGCTCATCGGCGCTGAGTTTGATCGGCAAACCTTTGAGGTTGAGCATCAGCGCGATCGTATCTTCGACCATCCCGGGGATCGTCGAGAACTCGTGC
>JAJXVC010000210.1 GCA_021782295.1 bacterium
GCGGTTGCGCGAATCGTTTCGGGGCCGAGCCGAACACGCTGATCTGTCCGGTCTGTCTCGGCATGCCCGGTGCGCTTCCGGTGCCGAATGCCGCCGCGATCGAGTACATGATTCGCGCGGGGCTCGCGTTCCAGTCGGCGATTCCGTCGTTTTCGAAGTTCGACCGGAAGAACTATTTTTATCCCGATATGCCGAAGAATTACCAAATCTCGCAGTTCGATATGCCGCTGACACAGGGCGGCGTGGTGCGGTACTGGCTCGAGGATGGTACGCTTCGCGAATGTCGCCTGACCCGGATTCATCTCGAAGAGGATACCGGAAAATCCACCCACGCGGGCTCCGGTGATGGACGGATCGCCGGTAGCGCGTACTCGCTCGTCGATTTCAATCGTGCGGGCGTACCGCTGATGGAGTGCGTCTCGGAGCCCGATCTGCGCAGCGCCGAGGAAGCCGTCGCCTTCTTGGAAATGCTTCGACGCACGTTGATGGCGATCGGCGTGAGCGATGTCAAGATGGAAGAAGGCTCGCTTCGTTGCGATGCCAACGTCTCGATTCGTCCGTTCGGTAGCGAGACGTACGGAACGAAGACGGAGATCAAAAATATGAATTCGTTCCGCTCGGTGCGGCGCGCGATCGAGAGCGAGATCGCTCGACAGAGCGCGATGCTCGATGCGGGCGAGCGTATCGTGCAAGAGACGCTCGGCTGGGACGAAGCGAACGGAACGACGATTTCGATGCGCAGCAAAGAGCTCGCCCACGATTATCGGTACTTCCCCGATCCCGACCTCGTGCCGATGGAGATACCCGCAGAGCGCGTCGCCGCAGTGCGTGCGAAGATGCCGCCGTTACCGATCGAGCGTTTCGAACGCTACACGAAAGAGTACGGCTTCAACATCAAACAGACGGCGCAACTCATCGATGCGCCCGAGATTGCGGATTTCTTCGATCGCAGCGTTGAAGTATCGAAACAGCCGCAGCAGACGCAGAACTTCGTTCTCGGCGATCTGTCGCGACTTGCCAATGAAAGCGGCGTCGCGATCCATCGATCGCCGGTGAGCCCGGAGCATCTCGGCGAGCTTGTCGCGCTGGTTGAAGCAAAGACGATCAACTCGAAGATCGCCAAGGAACTGCTCGCGCGTATGTGGGCGGGAGAGGGTTCCCCGAAAGCGATCGTCGAGCGGGAGGGGCTCGCGCAGACCAGCGATCCCGCAGCGCTCGCGCGCTTCGTCGACGAAGTGCTCGCCGCCAATGCAGCGAGCGTTGAGGAGTACCGGGCAGGGAAGAGCAACGTCTTTGGTTTTCTCGTCGGTGCGGTCATGAAGAGCTCGCGCGGAAAGGCGGACCCCGCAGCGGTGAACGCGCTGCTGCGCGAACGGCTTGGAGGCTAAGCGCGCTCTCGCCGACGAGCAAAGTTTAGCGGCGCTCGATTTTTCCGCGATCGTCGAACGTGTCGAGCGCGCGGCGCAGACCGAGCGCGGGCGGGCCTACGCCCGCGAGTTGCTCCCCGAGCAAGATATTGCGGTGGTGCGCGCACAACAAGCGCGCACTGCGGCGATTCGCCGCGCGATGGTGGAGCGCGATTTTTACGTCGGCGCCGCGATCGACCCGGAACGCTTGGTCGATGCCGCAGCGGCCGGGCGAAGCCTCGCCGGAAGCGAGCTGCGCGCGGTCGCCGATGCGCTCGCCGCGGCGGCAAGCGCCGCGCGCGTCCTGCGCGAGAGCGGCGATCCGGCGTTGCAGCCGCTCCTCGCGCTCCACGGCGAGCTCAAAGAACTCATCGGCGAGTTACGGAACGCGCTTGACGAACGCGGCGAGATGCTCGACCGCGCCAGCCCGGCGCTCGCGCGCTTGCGGCGCAGCATCGCGGTTGCCCAGAACGAAGCGCGCGAGCGGGTCGGCAACCTCTTGCGCTCGAGCCGATTCGAGAGCGCGATTCAAGAGCGCGTCGTGACGCTGCGTGAAGGGCGTTACGTCGTACCGATCAAGGCGGAGTTCGCCGGCGAGTTTCCCGGCATCGTACACGATACGAGCGGATCGGGGCAGACGCTCTTCGTGGAACCGCTCGCCGCCCTCGATGCCAATAATCGCGTGCGCACCGCACGCATCGCCGAACAACACGAAGTCGAACGCATTCTCGCCGAGCTCTCGCGATCGGTCGGCGCGCGGCGCGATGTGATTGCGGCGAATATCGAGTTTCTCGCGCGCGCCGATCTCCTCGCGGCAAAAGCGCGCATTGCGATTGCGATGGACGCCTGCGAGCCGGAGATCACCGACGGCTGCGAACTCTTCGTCGATGCCGGGCGCCATCCGTTGCTCGGAGAGCGAGCGGTCGCGCAGTCCTTTGCGCTCGGTGAGAGCCCGCAAATGCTGGTCATCAGCGGCCCGAATATGGGCGGCAAAACCGTCGCGCTCAAGCTTGCCGGGCTCTTTACGGCGATGGCCTACGCCGGGCTGCAACTTCCCGCGGGAGCGACGACGCGGATCGGCAGCTTCACGCAGATCATTGCCGATATCGGCGATGCGCAGTCGATTGCGAACGATGCTTCGACGTTCTCCGCGCACTTGGCGCGTTTGCGGACGATGTTGGAGATCGCCGACGATCGGACGCTTGTCCTGATCGATGAAATCGGCGGCGGCACCGAACCGGCGGCGGGAGCCGCGCTTGCACGCGCGGCGATGGAACGTTTTCTCGCGCGCGGCGTGCGCGCGATCCTCACGACGCACGCAACCGAGATCAAGCTCTTCGCGCACGCGACTGCGGGTGTCGAAAATGCGAGCGTGCGTTTCGACCCCGAGAGCTTTCGCCCGACCTACCAACTCGATATCGGCGCTCCGGGACAGTCGCTCGCCTTTCCGCTCGCGCGCCGGATGGCTCTGCCGACGGAGACGATCGAACGCGCGCAGAGTCTGCTCGAGAGCAGCGAGCGCGATTACGAGAGTGCGCTCGCGCAACTCGCGCAACGCTCCGCCGAACTCGAAACCGAACGCAAGGAGCTTGCCGTCGAACGGAGCGCGCTGGCGAATACGCGGGCGACGCTCAAGGCGCAACGGCGCGCATCGCTCGCCGAACGCGAGCGCTTTTTGCAGCGCGCGGATGAAGCGCTCGCCGCGCGCTTACGCGAGTTTGCAGCGGATCTCGCGCGCAATGCGGAGGCATCGGCGCAACGCGCGCGGGTCACGCCCGGGCAGACGCGCTCGCTCGGCCGCGCCGCCGATGCGCTGCGCAACGAGCTCGGCATCGCTGACTCTCCCGCCGAGGCGCCGACCGAGAGCGGAGGATTCACGCCCGACGATCTCGTCTTCGTTCGCTCGCTGCAACAGGAAGCGCGCGTCGTCGAAGATTACGGCGAACGCGTGCAGGTTGCCATCGGCGCACTGCGCAGTGTCGTTGCGCGGAACGACCTCGAACGGCGGGCGGGGGGAAAGCGGAAACTCGAACGAAACGCCGCCGCCGCGAAGCTCGAAAGCGCGAGCCGCAGCAGCGGTGAACTCGACGTGCGCGGGAAGCGTTTCGTCGAGGCGGAGCCGCTCGTGGAGCGCTGGCTCGACGATGCAGCGCTCTCCGGGCTCGCGGAGTTGCGGCTGATCCACGGCAAAGGGAGCGGGCTCCTGGGGCGCGGCCTTCAGCAGTACCTCCGCGAGCACCCGGCCGTCGCCTCGCTCCGCTACGGAAATGCCGATGAAGGCGGCGGCGGCGTCACGATCCTCACGCTGCATTTATGACGGCGTTGCGGGGAAGCCCCGATGCAAGCGCGTAGTTTTCCCGGCGAGATGATGGAGAGTCAGGATATTGAGGCGCTTCTCGACGGTTTCGAGCACGTCGAATCGGTCGCGGAGTTTCGCAGCCGGGTCGCGCTCGGGCGGCCGCTTCGCGTC
>JAJXVC010000211.1 GCA_021782295.1 bacterium
TCAACGCGCATATCGTCGACGAATTGCAAGAACTCTGGAT
Source organism: bacterium (assembly GCA_021782295.1). Next base: position 41 of record JAJXVC010000211.1, read on the forward strand.
TGCGCGCAGCGACGGGTTCTTCCGGTACGACCGGCGACCGCTGGTGACGCTGGGTGTCCAATGCATCGCGCGTCGCGGCAAAGAGCGTGGAACCGGCTATTGTGCCGACGGCGGCCGAACCGCGGTTGCCTTCTTCGAATCGATGACGCCGGAGCAGATCGCCGGTGAATCGGCGCGGATTGCGCTCGTGAATCTCGACGCGCGCCCGGCTCCGGCCGGTGAGTTCGAAACATTGCTCGGTGCCGGCGGCGGTGGCGTGCTCTTGCACGAAGCCGTGGGGCATGGTTTGGAGGGCGATTTCAACCGCCGAGGCGTCTCGCTCTATAGCGGGAGAATCGGCGAACGGGTGGCGAGCGAACTCGTCACGATTTACGACGACGGCGATATTCCTGAAGAACGCGGCAGTACGTCGTTTGACGACGAGGGGACTCCATGCGGCCATACGGTGCTCGTTGAAGGCGGTATATTACGCGGTTATTTGCACGACGAGCTCAATGCGCGTTTGATGGGAATGCGCTCCACCGGCAATGGAAGGCGACAATCATTTCGCCATTTGCCGCAACCGCGAATGTGTAATACGTATATGCCGCCCGGCGATGCAGACCTTGAAGAGATGATCGCATCGGTCGAAAACGGCATCTATGCAAAATCATTTGCCGGCGGACAGGTCGATATCGGGAAGGGAGATTTTGTGTTTATGATCGCCGAAGGATATCGCATCGAACACGGACGCCTCGGCGCGGCTGTTAAAAACGCGACGATCGTCGGTAACGGCCCCGATGCGATGACGAAGGTCACCGCGGTTGGTAACGATGCGCGCTTTGCGCGTCGACATTATACCTGCGGCAAGGGTGGGCAGCACGTTCCCGTCGGGGTCGGTATGCCGACGGTAAAAATTTCGGCGATGAGCCTCGGTGGTACGGCAAGTGCGTGAGGCGGAGGCGCGGGAGCGCGCGCAACGCGCTGTCGATATCGCTATGACGATGGGGGCGAGCGAAGCGGAAGCGCGCATTGTCCTTGCGCGCCGCTTTAACGCCGCGGCGCGCGGAGAGCGCGTTACGCAGCTCGATTTCTCGGAGGGGCGTAGCCTCTCGATGCGACTTTTCATCGAACAGCGGAAGGCAACGCTCGTTGGGACGCATTGGACCGACGACGAAATTCGTTCGGGTGTTGCGACTGCGTTGGAGCAAGCGCGTTTTGCCGGAGTCGATCGCTTTGCAGGCCTTCCCGATCCGCAGAGCGTCCCGAGCCGCGATCTCGATCTCTACGATCGCAAAATCGAGGAACGCCTCGACGAAGAGCGCCTCGACGACGTTCGGAGCGTCGAACGTTCGATTCGCGAAGCGGATCGACGCATCGACAATAGCAACGGCTCGCATTATAGCGACGCATGCGTGACGCTGGCGCTTGCAAACTCCAGCGGCATGGTCGGAAGTTATCGCGGTACGCAGGTCGGCATCTCGGCATCGCCGGTCGCAAGCGACGGCGCCTATAAACGCACCGCGCATTACGGCAGCGCCGCGCGGTTTCTTTCTCACCTCGATACTCCCGATGCAATCGCTCGCGAAGCGGTGCGGCGGACGGTCGCTTTCTACCGAGCGACGAAACCGAAAACGCAAACGACGACGATTCTCTTCGACCGGGAAGTTGCGGCCTCGGTGCTCGATGATATATTTTCGGCGTGCAATGCCGCAAACGTCGCAATCGGAAATTCGTGGCTTGCAGGGCGCACCGGAGAGCGGATCGGCAGCGATCTCGTCGATATCCTCGACGACGGCACGATTCCCGGCGCGCTGGGCTCCTCGCCCTTCGATGCCGAAGGAACGCCGTCGCAGCGTACGCCGGTCTTCGAGCGCGGTGTCCTCCGTTCGTTCCTCTTCGACGCCTACTATGCGCGGCGATTAGGTGCAAAAAGCACCGGCAACGCCGTCGCCGGAGGAATCGGGCCGAATACCTTTTTTCTGGCGCCGGGGAGCGCGAGCCTCGAGGAACTGATCGCATCGACGAAGCAGGGTATCCTGGTTTTGGAAACGATCGGCTTCGCAACCGAACATGCATCGGGGCTCTATAGCCGGGGCGCACGCGGAATTGCGATATGCAATGGTGAACTAGCCGAACCAATAGAAGAATTCACGATAGCAGCCCCGTTCCCCGAGATGCTGGCAGGCATTGACGCCGTCGCAAACGATCTCAAATTCGACGGATCGATTGCCTCTCCGAGTTTCCGGGTAGCCGAGATGCAAGTAAGCGGATCATCATCCGCACCGTAGGAGGATCGAAGTCGTGGCGCAAGTTGCAATAAGTTTTACGCTCATCATGCGTGTCGAAATGCCGAATGAAACCGGCGCCTTCGGCGTGCTCGCCACGGCAATCGGTGATGCCGGGGGTGTTATCGCAGCGGTCGATATGCGGTCGGTGAATCGGGCGCGCGTCATTCGCGACGTCACGGTGAACGTCAGCTCCGAGCAGATCGGCAACGATGTCCGTCGCTGCGTCGAGGCAATCGAGGATGCTCGCATTATCAGCATCTCGGATTCTACGTTCCTCGCGCATCTCGGCGGCAAGATTCGCGTCGAGCCGAAAATTCCGGTGAAAACGCGCCAAGATCTCTCGACGGTCTATACGCCCGGCGTTGCGCGTGTCTCGATGGCGATCGCTGCCGACCCGAGCAAAGCCTTTGCGTTGACGATCAAACGAAACTCCGTTGCGGTGGTCTCCGATGGTACCGCCGTGTTAGGGCTCGGTGATATCGGCCCGCTCGGAGCGTTGCCGGTGATGGAGGGCAAAGCGATGCTCTTCAAACAGTTCGCCGATATCGACGCCTTTCCGATCTGCCTCGATACGAAAGATGTCGACGAGATCGTCGAGACGGTCGTGCGTATCGCGCCGGTCTTCGGCGGAATCAATCTCGAAGATATCTCGGCACCGCGCTGTTTCGAGGTCGAACAAAAACTCATCGAGCGACTCGACATACCGGTGATGCACGACGATCAGCACGGGACGGCGGTCGTTATTCTTGCCGCGTTAATGAATGCGGCGAAAGTGGTTGGGAAGGATTTCTCGAGCTTACAGGTCGTCGTCTCGGGAAGCGGCGCCGCAGGCACGGCGACGATTAAAATGCTGCTCGGTGCAGGGGTGCGCGACGTCATTCCCGTCGATCGCGTCGGAGCGCTCAATCGGAGCGACCGCTACGATAATCCCCATTGGCGTTGGCTCGCCGAGAACACCAACCGCGAAAATCGCCGCGGTACGCTCTCCGAGGTATTGAAGGGTGCCGATGTCTTTATCGGCGTCTCGGCCCCCGGGGTGCTACAGCCCGAAGATATTGCGACGATGGGGCGCGACCCGATCGTCTTTGCGATGGCGAATCCCACCCCGGAGATCATGCCCGATGCGGCGGCACCCGTCGCCACGGTCATCGCGACGGGGCGCTCCGATTTTCCGAATCAAGTCAATAATCTCTTGGCCTTTCCGGGCATCTTCCGCGGGGCGCTCGAGGTCCGGGCGAGTCGCATCACCGAAGGGATGAAACTCGCGGCGGCACGGGCGATCGCCGAGATGGTCAGCGATGAGGAGCGGAACGCCGAATACGTGATCCCCAGTGTCTTCGACCAACGCGTTGTCGGGGCGGTCGCGAAGGCCGTCGGCGAGGCGGCTATCGAGGAAGGCGTCGCACGACGTGCTCTCGTAATGAACGACGAAGAGAGCGCTCAGACGCTGGTCTAATCGCTCGTAATCGTTTCCCGAACTTGAAGTCGGAGGAACCATGCCGCAGGGACGCATTCTCGTCATAGAAGATGATGACGATGTCGCAGCTCTCGAACG
>JAJXVC010000212.1 GCA_021782295.1 bacterium
GCGAGAAGGGCTCGACATGCGGATACAAAAGCGTTTTATCGTATCGGTCGCCATCGCGTTGGCTCTCTCGCTCATCGCCATTCCGCATCGCTCATCCGAAGCGAGCATTGCCGGGCTGAACCCATGCACCCCGGTCGCCGTGGAGATGATCGATACGATCGACTCCGCAAATGCGCGCCCCGGTGATTTTTTTCGCTTTCAAAGCATCAACGCGGTCACGGCCGGGGCGGGCATCGTCATTCCGACGCACACCGTCGGCTACGGTGTGGTCTCCGTCGCATCGGCCGCGGCGCGAAACGGGGTCTCCGGCACGCTCGTCCTCGAACCGCGCTATTTCGTTCTCCACGGTCGGCACTACGGTGTCGTGCTCGACCATCGCGCGAACGATCTCGTACGGAACGGAAGTTCGGGGAGTCTCCCCGGATATCTCGGCGCAATACCGATTCCCGGCGTCAGCGTTGCGATCGGCGCTTTCAATTTTTTTCACCACGGAAATAATATCGTCGTCAAGAGCGGCTCGATGTTCGTCGTCTTCCCGAGCGACAGCCCCAGGGTCGAGCGCTGTCAACGCTCGGGATCGCACTAGGGCGGCGCCGACGCTCTCCACGCGCGGTCGAAGCGATAACGCGCGCCTATCGGCGTTCGGCGATCCACGCGCGCACGAGCGCGATAAAAACCTCGGGGCGGTCGCGATGCGGAGCGTGTCCACATTGCGCGAGCAAGCAGCGGTCGACATCGCCGCGCGCGATCTCGGCAAGGCGCGCGAGTTGCGCGAAGGTGCCGTACTCGTCTTCGTTCCCCTGAACGACGAGCATCGGCGCGACGATGCGCGCAACGTACTCCTCGATGTTCCAATCGCGAAAGTCGCGATGCAACCAGATATCGTTCCAACCGAAAAAGGTGCGTTCGCCGTTGCGATGGTGCCGACCGATGCGCTCGCGAAGGACGGCGTCGGATCGATAGCGTTCGCCGATTGCGGCGATCGCTTCGATCGATTCTCGTTCGACGAAGAGATGCGGCGCTTCGAGAATCAACCCCGAACAGCGATCGGGGTAGGCACCGGCGAAGATTGCGGCGATCGAGGCGCCGTCACTATGCCCGAGCAACAACGTGCGCTCGATTTCCAAACGGTCGAGCAACTCCGGCAGCACCTGCAGCGCTTCGTCGTGCATATAGCTCGGGCGACGCGCTTCCTGAAGTTCGCGCGAAAATCCGTTTCCGAAACGCGAGTAGACGAGCGATCCATACGCGGTTCCCTCGCAGATGCGCGCGGGAAGATCGCGCCAAAGCCCCAACGTCCCCAACCCTTCATGCAAAAAAACCAAGGTCGGCGAATCGACGCTTGCACCCGGGCGATAACGATACTCGATCTCGCCGCCCTCGAGGGCCAACGTTTGCGCTTCGGGGTTCATCGTGCCCTCGTACGCCCGAACGGCGCAGCCATCCTTGCCCGGCATCGGAGCCACGCGCGCGATGTGCGGTAGATTCTCGTTCTTCGCGCGGCGCGCAGATATCGCCGCCGCCTTCCCGTTTCTTTTGCTCGCGGCGGATTTCGATCGCGCCGTTCGACCGCGATACAATATCGCGCCGACGCAACGGACGCCGATCGTGCGCGCCGACCTGCAACTCACCCCGGCGCAGTGGGGCTTCGGCCTTCCGCACACGTTCAACGCACGCGCCGAGAGCGCGGCGGAGCGCTCGCTCTATCGCCGCGCGTATCGCGAACGCCCCGCGCTCGTGCCGGCGAACGGATGGTTTGAATGGGAGCCAACCCCGAGCGGCAAGCGACCCTACTACATCGCCGCCGCCGATGGACGCCCCATCCTCTTTGCCGCGCTCTGGGAGATGCGCGAGGACGAACTCTGCTTTTCGATTCTCACGCGTTCTTCGCGACGCGAACTCCAAGCGATCCATCATCGCGAACCGGTTGTCGTCGGCACCGATGCAGCAGAACGCTGGCTCGACGAGCGGCTCGCACCGGAGGAACGACGCGCACTCGCCGATCCGCGCGACGAGGCGGGCATGCGCTTCGCGCTCCGCGAGGTGACGCGCGCGGTCAACGACACCGCGAACGACCGCCCCGACCTGCTCGACGCGCCGGAGCCGGCCGAAGCAGCGCGCGATCTCCCGCTCTTTCCGCCGACTCCGAAGCCTTGACGCGCCCGCGATCCGCCGTTATGATCGCCGAACCGTGAGCCTCCACTCGATGCCTCCGTGCCTCCCTACGCCGCCCCCAAGGGTGCCGGCCGGATAGCGCACGCCGCGAGGAACCGCTCGCAGAACGTCGCTCTCCAGTCGGAGCGGCGTTTTTTTTATTGCTCTCAACGATCCCCACAAAGGAGTACACCCGGAAATGCATCCCGTTATCATCGGAAATGGAACGATCGGCCAGGCGATTCGCGAGGCACTGCGCCGCGTCGACCCGCTGCGAGAGGTTACGATACTCGGCCGCGGAGAGAGCATTACGGCAGCCGCCGATGCCGACGTGGTACTCCTTTGCGTGAAGCCGCATCAAGTGCAGAGCGCGCTCGAAACGCTCGCGCCGAGGTTGCGCCCCGGAGCGACGCTCGTGAGCGTCGCGGCAAAAACGACGCTCGCCTCGTTGCGTGCATCGCTGCCGGCAGAGATCGGCGTGGTGCGCGCGATGCCGAATCTTCCCGTCGGCGAACTCGCGGGCATGACCGCACTCGCCTGCGAGAGCGCGTCGACGGATCTCGAACGCTGCGAGGAACTCTTCGGCACGATGGGGCGGACGGTGCGTATCGAAGAGCGCTTGATGGACGCCGCCACCGCAATGAACGGGTGCGGCCCCGCGTATGTCTATCTCATCGTCGAAGCATGGATCGACGCCGGCATAAAATTAGGATTCTCCTACGAAACCGCACGCACACTCGTCGCGCAGACAATGCTCGGCGCGGCAGCATCGGTTTTAGCAAGCAACGAGCACCCGGCGGCGTTGAAAACCGCAGTGACGACGCCCGCGGGCTGCACGATCGCGGGGCTCATGCAACTCGAAGATGGACGGATCCGCAGCACGATCGTGCGCGCCGTCCTCGCGGCGGCAGAGGCGTAGCGCCCTTAGAGATCCTCGCTCTCGATCTCTTCAGGTGGTGGTAAGTTGCGAAAGAAGAGCCAATAGAGCCCGGCATTGAGCAACTGCAGCACCGACGCAAACTCCAGCGGCAGACCGATCCACGCGTGTTCGATGAGCGCACCGGCGACCAACGGTCCCCCCATCGAACCGACGCGTGCCGGAAGATTCGAGAGCGCCGATGCGCGCGAGCGTTCCGAGGCCGGAATAATGCCCATCGCATAGGATTGGCGCACTGGGAAGGTCACGATATTGACCAGCATGCGCAATGCGTAAATCGCGCCCGAGATGACGAAACTCGGTGCAAACGGCATCGCCGCAAGCAGTACGCACGAAAAGACGCGCAAGGCAACGACGGTGCGAACGGCTCCGCCGATCGCCGCGACGATCCGCGTAACTCCGAGGTACGAGAGAATCGAGAGAACGTTGATCGTCGTGTAGAGCGCCGCAATTTGATCGGCGTTCACGTGAAAGCGTTCGTGGAACCAGAGCACCAAGATCGGGCCGAGAAAACCGATCGCCAGACCGTTCGTGGCGTTCGTCAGCATGAAGCGTCGAATCAATTTCCAGGTATTCGGGGCGAGCGAAGCCTTCGAACGCGCGCGAATCGCCCGCGTACGCCGCTCGCGGATCGGCATGACGACGAGTGCCAAGGCAACGCCGATGATTGCGGTCAACCAAAAGAGCGGGCGCGCCGGAAAGACGGCAAGCCCCGCACCGAGCACGCTGCCGATCGTTCCGACCAACGAGAGACGAGCGAAGA
>JAJXVC010000213.1 GCA_021782295.1 bacterium
TTCAATTCGGCGAGATCGACGACTTACGCGAGCGAGCGAAGCGTCGTGTCGAAACGTTGCAAGCACGCGGCGTCGATGCACGCTTATACGGCGCCGATGATGTCGGCGGCGGCATCGGCGCGCTCAATGCATTTTTTCTTCTTACCGATAGCCCCGAGGCCTACAATCTGCCCGCCGAGCCGGTACTTCCCTCGACGCGACAGGCGATGGGCTACGCCGCAGCCGCCTTTGCGGCGCTGACGCTGGCAACGATCGGCTGGGCGATCTTCCGCGGCGAGGGAGGCGAAGCATGAAGAGCTACTACGACCGTCCCTTGCTGAAGGGTCCGCACTGGGGCTCGAATGTCGTTACCTACCTGTTCCTCGGCGGCATCATGGGTGGGCTCGGCCTCATCTCCCTCCTCGCCGACGACCGGCCGGAGCCGGAGATGAAAAAACTGCGCAAAGCGACACGCTACACCGCATTTGCATTAGCGGCAATCAATCCGCCGATTTTAATCTCACACCTCGGACGCCCTGAACGCTTCTTCAATATGTTGCGCATCGTCAAATTCAAATCGCCGATGTCGCTCGGCGTCTGGGGACTCGTGCTCTATTCCGGCGCGGCGGGCGCAAATGCGGTGCGCGAACTCGCCGATGATGGAATCGTTCCGAAAATGCTCCGCCACATTGCGCCGAGCGCTACCGTTCCCATTCAAGCGCTCTTGGGCGCCTTCATGGCCGGTTATACCGGCGTCCTTATTAGCGCGACGGCAATTCCGTTCTGGGCGACCGGCAAGCGCCATATTCCGGCCTTCTCCGTCTGCTCCGGCGCGGCGAGCGCGAGCGCCCTCGCAACGCTGCTCTCGACGCTTCAAGGGAATCACGAGGTCATTCCGCGCCTCGAGCGCCTCGAAATGGCGGCATCGGCGCTTGAAGTTGCGCTTATCGCGGATTTCCGTCGGCGCGGTGGTGCCGCGACCGCTCCATTTTTTGAAGGGCGCGTCGGCAAACGCCTTCGCGACTTCACGATTCTCGGAGGCATCGTCGTACCGTTTGCCTTGAATGCGATCGGCGGCGCTTTTCAACTGCCGAAGTCTCTCGATGCGCTGCGGAGTATTGCTGCGTCGACGTTGACGCTCGTCGGCGGATACGTCCTTCGCGAAAGCCTCATCGAAGCGGGGAAACTCTCCGCAAACGACCCGCACGTTGCGTTCCGACAGCCTTCGTGAACGAATTCTCGACGCGCCCCGGCCGCAGCGCCGACCTCACGACCATCGTCATCGACGACGGCGCGCGCACGCGCCACGACGATCGTGTTGCCGTCGAAGAGCCGCTGGAGATCCGATTGGCTGCAGGCATAGAGCGCCGGTCGCTCGCGCTCACCATGCGAACGCCGGGGCACGATTTCGAACTTGCGGCGGGCTTTCTCTTCAACGAAGGGATCGTGAAATCGCGCGAGGAGATCGTCGGCATTTCTTATTGCCTCGACGACGATATCGAGCAAGAGCAGCGCTACAACATCGTGAACGTCGAGTTGCGCGCACGATCGTTGCCGGACTTAAGCGCGCATACACGCCTCTTTACCGGCTACGGCGCTTGCGGCATTTGCGGACGCGAAAGCATCGATGCGCTGGAGGCACGTGGGCTCGACCGGATCGACGATGCGACGACGGTCGCTGCGGAGACGCTCTATGCGTTGCCGGAGCGAATGCGCGCAGCACAACCCATCTTCGAACGCACCGGCGGCCTGCATGCAACGGCGCTCTTCGATGCTTCCGGGGAGTTGCTCGTCCTGCGCGAAGATATCGGCCGCCATAACGCCCTCGATAAAGTCATCGGCGAGGCATTCCTCGCCGATAAACTGCCGCTGAAAGGGCGCATCGCCTTGGTGAGCGGACGCGCGAGTTTCGAACTAGTGCAGAAGGCAATCGCCGCCCAGATTCCCATGCTCGCCTCGATCTCCGCGCCGAGCAGTCTCGCCGTGGATCTCGGCAGGCGCTTCGGAATAACGTTGATCGGCTTTCTACGCGGGCGGCGCGCCAACGTCTACAGCGCCGAGGGGCGGGTGCGCTAAAGGACTCCCTTCTCGTATGACACGAGGAGGCGCTCGGCGAAGGGCTCGGGGTGGAACGCAACCTCTCCGATGCGGATCCTTCGGCGGCAGAGCACGCTCGTTTTTGCTCGTTCTTCGCCCATAACGTCGATTCGATCGCATTCTTGGGCCTTGAGGGAGAGGTTCTACAGGCGAATTTGATGTTTGAGGAGATGCTCGAGCTCGCGCCGCATGAAGCCGTCTCCAAATCATTCTTCGAGTACTTGGAAGCAATCGCGGAACCTGAGGCGCGGGAAGCGTTTAGCCAAACGCTCATCGGTGAAGCGCAGGAGTTTGACAGCGTTCTTCGAGCGTCGGGAGAGATGCCGTCGATGCCGGTTCGTCTTCGTTTTACGCCGCTCCGCATAGAAGATGAAATTATCGGCGTTTCGGCGATCGTTAAAAATATCGCTGCGGAGCGCATCGCGCACCAACACCTGCATAACCTCGCATTTTACGACCCTTTGACGCGCTTGCCGAACCGAGCGCTCTTCGAAGATCGTCTCGCGCAGACGATCGCCGGCGCCAAGCGTTACAATCGACCTTTTGCTCTCTTATTTCTCGATTTGGACGGTTTCAAGAGCGTCAACGACGTTCATGGACATGCTGCCGGTGACGCCCTGCTTCGTAGTTTCGGCGAACGCCTCGGTTATATATTGCGCGAAAGCGATACGTTTGCTCGCCTCGGCGGCGATGAGTTTGCAGTGCTGCAACAACTCACTCGTATTCCCGAGGATGCCACGACGCTCGCCCAAAAACTCATTGAGGCGCTCCAAGTACCTTTCCCCATCGGTGGGGTCGAGCTGAAAGTGGGCTTGAGCATCGGTATCGCGGTCTATCCCTGGCACGGCATCAGCGAAGCCTCCCTGCTAGAAGCCGCCGACAAGGCGCTCTATGAAGCGAAATCCTCCGGGAAAAATACCTTCCGCTTCTCCGGCCCCTTTTAGCTCGAACGCGGAGAGGCTTCTCCGAGCATGTCGTCGAGAATTCGTACCAACTCATCTGCAGTCGACGGGCCATCGATGGAGATCGACGGGATAGCCCGTTCGCGCAGCATCGTTTGCAGTAGCGCCGCTGAGTCGCCGCCGTCACGCAACGGCGAGGCGATAACGACCGCCCCGATGGGCTCGCGTTCTAAAAGCGCCTCGATCTCTTCGATTTGGTCCGACATACGAACCCGATAACCGGCTTCGCGCAGTTCATCGGCGAGGACAATATTTCGCTCCCCCGTTCCAACGAGCGCGACGACATGCGGGCGAAGACTCGGCGCAGGAGCGAACGGCAACGTCACGGTGACGACCGTTCCGTGCCCCTCATCGCTGTTCAAGGTTATCGTTCCGCTATGAAGCCGCACGAGTTGCTGGGTAAGGAAGAGGCCGAACCCCGTTCCGGGAATTTTGAGTTTTCGGGCGTTCGAGGCTCGTGTAAATCGTTCGAAGAGCGAGGCTATTTCAGATGATGGAACCCCGATGCCGCTATCGCGCACCGTTACAACGATGCCGTCGGTCTCGCGATGAACGTGGATGCGTATCGGTTGGCCGCCGGGAGAATACTTCATAGCGTTGTCGATGAGGTTGGAAAATATCTGCACGAGCCGGTCGCCATCGCCGGTAATAATCGACGCACCATCGGCGGTGATTTCGATCTCTCGCCGATAGGCGTAGCGCACGGCGAGATCGCGTAATAACGACTCGACGTCGACTTCGGCGAGCGAAAGCACGAGTTCGTTGCGCTCCAACCTTGAGATCGCCA
>JAJXVC010000214.1 GCA_021782295.1 bacterium
GAGGGTCCTCCACGAAAAAAATGAGTGAAACGTGCAGCGCAGCAGATACACGGCAGGAAGCAGAGGAGAGGGGTACCTGCTGCTGCGACACAAGTTGCACGGGTTCGGGGGACTTCCTCTGGAATCATAACAAAAGATTTACATTACAGACGCGCAACAGATAGGTGTATTTTGTCACTTCGCGATGGCACGAGCGAGCCCCCGATTTCGAGGACGCCGAGAGATCGGCGCGAAGCCTAGCATTCCACGGGAGCCCACGATTAGGGGCTGAGAGGGCGGGCTCGCTACGCCGACCGTTGCACCTGATCCGGGTCATGCCGGCGGAGGAAGAAGAACCATGAAAGTTTATGCACCCGGCAGCACGCCGTCGATTCGCGTTCCCATGCGGGCGATTGAATTGACCGACGGCAGCACCCATACGCTCTACGATACCAGCGGCCCCTACAGCGACGAAAACGTCGTCACCGATATCCGCCGCGGGCTCGCACCGCTGCGTGCCGAGTGGATCGCGCAGCGCGGCGACAGCATCGAACTCGACGCCCCGACCTCGATCTACCAGCGCGGGCGCGAGGCGATGCGCGAGCTCGACGAGATTCGTTTCAAACAGCCGCGTCGCATCCGCCGCGCGAAACCCGGCGCCAACGTTTCGCAGATGCACTATGCACGTCGCGGCGAGATTACGCCGGAGATGGAGTTCGTCGCGGTTCGGGAAGGGCTCGCGCCGACGTTGGTTCGCGACGAAATAGCGCGCGGCCGCGCGATCCTCCCATGCAACATCAACCACCCGGAGAGCGAACCGATGATTATCGGGCGCAATTTCTTGGTAAAAATCAACGCGAATATCGGCAACTCCGCGGTCGCCTCGTCGATCGACGAAGAGGTTGAGAAGATGACCTGGGCGACGAAGTGGGGCGCCGACACGGTGATGGATCTCTCGACCGGTAAGAATATCCACGAAACGCGCGAGTGGATCTTACGGAACTCTCCGGTGCCGATCGGCACGGTGCCGATCTATCAGGCACTCGAGAAAGTCAACGGGAAGGCCGAGGAGCTCACCTGGGAGCTCTATCGCGACACGCTCATCGAGCAGGCCGAGCAAGGGGTGGACTATTTCACGATCCACGCCGGCGTCTTATTGCGTTACATTCCGCTCACCGCCGATCGCGTTACCGGCATCGTCTCGCGCGGTGGATCGATTCTTGCGAAATGGTGCCTCGCGCACCATCAAGAGAACTTCCTCTACACGCATTTCGAAGAGATCTGCGAAATTATGAAAACCTACGACGTCGCTTTCTCACTCGGCGACGGGCTGCGCCCGGGCTGCCTTGCCGATGCCAACGATGCGGCGCAGTTCGGCGAACTTGAGACGCTCGGCGAGCTCACGAAGATCGCCTGGAAACACGACGTACAAACGATGATCGAAGGCCCCGGGCACGTGCCGATGCATTTGATCAAAGAAAACATGGATAAGCAACTCGAACTCTGCCACGAAGCGCCGTTCTATACGCTTGGGCCGCTGGTTACCGATGTTGCGCCGGGATACGATCACATTACCAGCGCGATCGGTGCGGCGATGATCGGCTGGTTCGGCACGGCGATGCTTTGCTACGTGACGCCGAAAGAGCACCTCGGATTACCCGATAAGAAAGACGTGAAGGACGGTGTGATCGCTTACAAGATCGCCGCACACGCCGCCGATATCGCCAAGGGGCATCCGCAAGCGCGTCATCGTGACGACGTGCTTTCGAAAGCGCGCTTCGAATTTCGTTGGGAGGATCAGTTCGATCTTTCGCTCGATCCGGAGACCGCGCGCGAATTTCACGACGAAACATTGCCGGCGCCCGGAGCGAAGATCGCGCATTTCTGTTCGATGTGCGGGCCGCACTTCTGTTCGATGAAAATCACGCAAGAAGTGCGCGAGTATGCTCAGGCGGGAATGCAAGAAAAAAGCCGCGAGTTTATCGAACGTGGAGCCGATGTTTACGTAGCAACGACGTGATTGCAGCAGTGTTGCTCGACCGCGACGGCACGATCGTTCGCGACGAGCCTTATAACGGCGACCCGGCGTTGGTCGAAGCGCTGCCCGGTGCGAAGGCTGCGCTCGACGAATTGCGCGGGCTCGGGCTCGGCGTAGCCATCGTGAGCAACCAATCAGGTGTCGCGCGCGGCCTCATCTCGCGCGCTGCGGTTGAGGCCGTCAACGCGCGCGTTGTCGAGCTGTTTGGGCCGTTCGACGTGGTGCTTTTTTGCGCGCACGGACCGGAGGATGGTTGCTCCTGTCGCAAACCTCAGCCGGGGATGTTGCTCGAAGCGATGCGTGCGATGGGCGTCGATCCCCACGAATGCGTGATGGTCGGCGACAAGAACGACGATATGGAGGCGGCTCGAGCCGCCGGCGTGCGATCGCTGAAAGTCGATGCGAAGGTCGGGCTCGCTCATGCGATGCCCGCGCTGCGCTGTCTTTACGGCGAACCGCCGAATGGGGAAGCGGTTTAGGGCGAACCGATTCGATCGGTCGACGAAATCCAGTAGCGTTCGTCGGGGGTGGGATTGCGGAGCGCGAGTCCGCGCGTTGTGTGGACGCTTCGGGCGATACGCCGCCAAATGCGGGTGACTTTCACGACGTAATGCTGCGTTTCGTAATACGGTGGAATGCCGCCGTATTCGACGACCGCTTTCGGCCCGGCATTATAGGCGGCGATTGCGTTGCGATAGGGATGGTGCGTTTTCGCGAAGCGCTGCACTTGCTCGCTGAGATAGCGCGCCGCTCCGGAGAGGTTTTGCAGGGGGTCGTGCGGGTCGATGCCCATGCGGGCTGCGGTTCCGGGCATGAGCTGCCCTAAGCCGACGGCGCCCGCCCACGAACAGGCGTGCGTGTGCCAGCTCGATTCCACGGTGACCAACGCAACCAGCAAATTCGCGTCGATATGGTAGTGCCAGGCGCTGCGAAGCGCGTGGAGGGCGAGTTGCTCGCGCTGCCAGCGCGGCATCTGCGGGTTGACCTTCTGGAGAAAGCGGGCGTAGGCGCGGGCGTTGCCGATCGTCGCCGGGATCGGCTGGGGGCGGGGAGCCGCAAGAACGCGTAGCGGCGCGAGGACAAGCAGGCCCACAGCAAACGCTGCGGGGAGCAGGGTTCGGTATCTCCGCATGGAGGCCGAGGGTTCGCGGCGTGCCGAAGAGAGCCCTATGAGCCGATTTTCACAGATGAGCCCGACCGGTAAACGCGCCTGGGGGGTAGGATTGATCCTTTTTTTCGTTCTACTCATCGGTGCTATCGGCTATTCCCAGTGGTATGCGATCCACGTCAACGTGCCGCATTACGAACGCTCCGGTACCCCGTAACGGCAGGAGCGCCGCATTTTCGTACCGCACTGCAGGGGAAAGGGGTGGAGGGGTTCACCCGGCGTCGGCACGACGCGAAGCGCCCACCGCGGGCCAATAACTCCTGACGAGCTATCGAGTTCTTCAGAAGGAGCCCGCCGATCATGATGACACGAGTGCAACTCCTACGCGTCTACCTCCACGAAGGCGACCGTTTCGAGGATCGTCCCGCCTATGTCGCGCTGATCGAGCGTTTGCGCGCCGCAGGCGTCACCGGAGCGAGTGTCTTTAAAGGAATCGAAGGCTTCGGCGGCAGCGGTACCGTGCATTCCGCGCGCGTCTTCGATCTCTCGACGAACTTGCCGGTCGTCGTCGAAGTGATCGAAAGCACCGAGAAAATCACCGCGATCCTGCCGATCCTTCACGAGACGCTCGCCAGCGGACTCCTCACGCTCGAGGGCGTCGAGATATTGCGGTTGCCGGCGATGGGAGAGAAACGA
>JAJXVC010000215.1 GCA_021782295.1 bacterium
CGTGGCTTTCTTGAAACGGCGCAGCGCGCTCTCGATGGTTTCACCGGCTGAGACACGTACTTCCATTGCTAATTCGACCCCCTTTCGCGCTCGTGCGGACACGACAAAGCCCGCCCGGCTAGAATCACCTGCGACCTTAACACGCGAAGCGCCCGGCGTCAAATGCCTTCGGTCGGGGCTTTATCCGCCGCGGCGACCTACGGAATCAGCCCCCAGCGCGTGATCCGCGCCGTTCCCGGTGCCTTCACGCAGGTGGTAAAGGCGGCGTCACTCGCCGCCGATCCGTTCGCCGCCCGCGACATCGAGATTTCGACGCGTCGTTCGCCGGGAGGGAGCCGATCGATCAGCAGCGTCATCGGTTTGAGCGCGGCAACTCTGGTCGAGACCGCAAAGCGACGCGCGCCGTCAACGGCGGCGACAATGAAGCCGCTCCAGGCGCGCTTGCCTTTCGGGGCGGCGATCATGAAGCGCAACCACAGGCGACGATGCTGGAGCGTTGCACGGACGGGAATCAGCGAGAGCGCGTTGCGGTGAACGAAGAACACGTTGTCGCAGCGCGCACTCGCCCCGACTGGAAGGAGTACTGCAGCGGCGAGCGCGAGCGTTGCCGTTAGCCGGGGGGCCACTGCATCGCCCTGCCGCCGAGCACGTGGACGTGGAGATGTTCGACCGTCTGTCCACCGTCATCACCGGTATTGACGACGAATCGATATCCCGACCCGCAGCGTTCGCCGATCTCGGTTGCCAAGGAAAAAAGCGCGGCGACTCCCTGCGGACGTTCGCGCAGATAGGCGGCGAAATTCGCCGCGTGGACGCGCGGCATCACCAAAACATGCGTCGGCGCCATCGGGTGAACGTCGGCGATCGCGATCGCTTCATCGTTCGCCGCAACGAGCGTTGAAGGGATCTCGCCGGCGAGGATCTTGCAAAAAATACAATTCATGGGCGAACGGTAAAACTCCACGAGCGAGTAGCAATATTCCCGGCAAAATCGGCGACCCGCACGGTCACGCGAACCAGACCGGTGTAGGCAATCTCGGGAATAAAATGAATGAACCGCGCGCTGCGAATCGTCTCGGAGGTGACGTCGTGGCCGTCGACGATCAACGTCGCGCTGCGTGGATCGACGCCGACTGCATCGGGAAGAAAAGTCGCATAGATCGCCGGCGTCGTGCTGCTGACGATACTTCCCGGGGCGGGGCCGACGCGCCCGATCCCCGGCGGCACGGAGGAGGCGCTCACCAATGTCGCTCCTCGCGCAACCGAACGCTCCGAGCCGACCATCAAACTCACGATCACCGGCGAACGCGCGATGCTCACCGCGTCACCGATGCGCAGCGAGCCGCCATAGAAGCCCGGACGCTCTTCGCGCATGCCGACGTCGTGAACGAGTCCGCCGATATCAAAACTCGCAACTCCGCCGGGAGTGCCGCGCATCGTAACGCGTAAGAGTTCTCCCGCACGTAGCGGCGTCGTTGGGTCGATGACGATCGAGGAGATCGCGCCGCTCGGCGCGAGCGGGTCGTGTCGGTCGCTTAAGACAACCTGCAGAATTTCGTTGCTCTCGACGTTATAGCGAATCGTCGCATCGTCGCCGGGACGGACCTGCGCGAAGCTCGCCGGTGCTCCGTCGAGTAACCACTGCGTCGTGCGGTCCGGAACGATCACGTGTCCGTCCTCGAGCACAAATTCACCGCCGGCAACCGCGGCCACGCGCCCGGCGCGCACGCCGAAATCGTCGTGGATCTCCGTTCCGCGCCCCTTCTTCCCCAAATCGACGCGCACGAAATCCCCCGGCAGCACATCGGTCAGCGTTCCAGGCCGCACCACGTTGGTTGCTACATCGTGGAGTTCGACGCGAACGTTATCGTGCAGTGCGATCGTGTGCGCACTGCCGCCGAAGAGCAACGTCACCGTCATCGGGCTTGAAAGCAAGTCGAGCGCGCTGACGCTTCCTTCGCGCACGCCGTGTCCATTCGCCGAGAGCACGAAACCGCTCCCGGTCTCACCGACCGAGGAACCGACGATGGCAATCGTCCGCGCTTTTGCATCGTAATGCGCTTGCGCCCCCAACACCGCACCGACGAATCGCAACGGAACGTAGGTCGTGAAATCGCGTACCAGCGGCGGCGCCCCAAAATCGACCGCGTTGCCGTCGAGCATCGCGCTGCTCTCCCCGAGGCGCAGCGTCACGCGATGCGCACCGAAGCGCGCATGCAGAACGCCGTTGCGGATACGGTAAGGAATGCCCAATGCGTCGAGCGTTCGTTGCAGCGGAACGTAGACGCGCCCGTGCACGATGAGCGGCGGAGGCTGGACGAACACGCGCACGCCGTCGATGGAAAGCGTCGGCGCACCCGGCCTCGGCGAGGGAGATGGCGAGGCACTCGCACCCAAGAACGCGAGGAGAACGGCAACGGCGAGCAACGGTCGAAAGCGCATCGTTATGGAGTGAGTACTTCGGCATAGACCGCCGCAATCCGGCGTGCAAAGCGATCCCACGTCAGTTCGCTTGCTGCACGGCGCCCGGCGGTAACGCGCTCCTCCCACCGCTCCGGCTCGCCGCGAAGGCTCTCGATTGCGCGCGTCACCGCCGATACGTCGCGCGGAGCGAAGGTGACGGCCGCAGCGGCCAAGGGCTTGGGCACCGCATCGCGACAGGCGATCACGGGGGTACCAATCGCCATCGCCTCGAGCATCGTGAGGCCAAATCCCTCCCAGAGCGCCGGGTGTACCAACGCGCTTGCGCCGGCATAGGTGCGCCGCAGCGTCGCTTCGTCGATATCGCCGCAGGCGATCAAACGACGACCGAAACGTTCGTAGCGTTGGTGAAGTTCGCCGAAATCATCGGCACCCGTGACGAGCAAATCGTATTCGGCGCCTTCGGGAAGCGCGGCCCATGCAGCGAGCAGCGTCGGCAAGTCTTTATGTTCGCGGTGATTCCCGGCATAGAACAGATAGGGCCGCTCGACCGACGGCGATAGTACCGGTTCGAGAAATGACGGCTCGATTCCAAGCGGGACGACGCGAATGCGCGCCGCATCGACGCCGAGATAGCGTTCGCAATCTTCGATACTGCGATCGTCGCCGACGATGATTCGCTCTGCGCGACGCGCCGCGGGGGCGACGACCGTTCTATAGTACCAAGCAACCTTCGCTTCGTAGAATTCCGCAAAACGACAATGAATGAGGTCGTGAATGGTGAGAACGTAGGGTACCGGTCGCACCAACGGCAGATACTGCGTCGGATAATGGACGAGTTCGGCACGCGATCGCGCAATCTCCAGCGGCAATTGCAGTTGTTCGGCAACGCTGAAGTTTTCGCCGTGCCCACAGGGAACGAGTTCGATCTCCGGCGCGAGCAGGGAGCGGCGATCGAGCAGCGCCTGCGTGTAGGCCTTCATTCCGACCGACATCTGGCGCGTCAACCGCGCGTCGATCGCTACCCGCGCCATGCGCGCCATGCCACAACCGCCGGATAGAGCGCCGACCACCACATTACGTACCACCCGCGCGGCCCGTCGAGTAGCGCTCCGCGTACCAGCGCGAGCTTCGCCAATCGCCACGGAACGAGCGCCGATTCGCGCGCGAGACGAGCGAATGAGGGTGCGAGTCCGCGCGCTTCGATCTCGGTGTAGCGCGCAAATTTTTCTCGATACTCGTTGCGGTCGGCGTAGGAGTCGTGCTGCAAGCAGCCTGCGAGTTCTCCGAGTGTTCCTTCGCAGAGATACCGTTCATGCAACGCGGCTTCGCCTCCGGCGGTTGGGAACGCCTCGACGTGAACCGCATCGACGCGGAAACAAC
>JAJXVC010000216.1 GCA_021782295.1 bacterium
CATTTGCGCGACGATACGACGTGAGCGCTTACGACGCGGCGTATCTTGAGCTGAGTTTCCGAACCGGCTCGCCGTTGATAACGCGCGACCGTCGGCTCTCTGCCGCCGCCGGCGATCTCGGCCTCCTCTGGAGTCCGCCGAGAGTGTAACCGGCCTCCGGGCGTCGAAGGTGCGCGCCATGCTGCTGCTACGACGAACCGCTTTCACGCTCGCCGCGTTGCTCGGTATTCTGCTCCTCGCCGTCGCGCTCTACGCCGGAAATATTCTTCTCGGCATGCATGCACGCGCGCGTTACACCGGTGAGGTCACCGGGCTTTCTCTGAAAGCACCGGTGCGCATCATGCGCGATGCGCGCGGCGTACCGCATATCGTCGCCGCGCATCAGAGCGATCTCTTCTTCGCACAGGGCTACGTCGAAGGCGAGGATCGACGCTTTCAACTCGATCTCATTCGTCGCTTCGTGCTCGGAAAGCTCGCCGCCATTCTCGGGCCGAGCCTACTTCCCGTCGACGAGCGCTCGCGCGCGATTCCCGTCGCCGCGATCGTCGCACGACAGTGGCGCGCCCTTTCGCCGCGCGAACGATTGCTGTTGCAGCGCTTCGCCGACGGCGTCAACGCCGCGACCGCGCGCACGCCGCTGCCGGTGGAGTTTCGCCTCCTCATGACGGCACCGCCGAAGTGGACGCCGCAAGATTCGCTCGCGGTCGGCATGGCGACGGTGATCGAACTCACCGATACCTGGAACGATATCGCTGCGCGCCCGCCGCACGCGCCGCTGAGCGACCCGTGTTACAACGCGCCGGTCACCGCAGGACTCGCGGGAATCGCCGACCCGCACCGCTGCACCGCGCTCGCATTGCGCAAGACGTTGATCGCCGAATTCCGCGATCCGAAAGCCGCGCTCGGCAGCAACGAATGGGCGGCGGGCGGCGCGGAGACGCGCTCCGGGCGTGCATTGCTTGAAAACGATCCGCACCTGCGGCTCGGCATTCCCGGCGTTTGGTATCTCGTCGATCTGCGTGCGCCGGGCTTCCACGCCGCAGGCGCGACGCTCGCCGGAACACCGGGGGTTATTCTCGGCCATAACGCCGCGATTGCGTGGGGCGCGACCAACGGCACCACCGCCGGGCTCGAGGTGTTCAATTCTCCTGCGAGGATGCCGTCGGGACGCTGGGTGCGCGAACGCATTCGCGTCCGTTTCGGGAAGAGCGCCACGGTGCGCTATTGGCGCGGCGCGCGCGAGTTCGGCGTGCAGATGCCCGCAGGCAATCTCATCTTGGTGCGCTGGTCCGCATACAATCGACCCGATTCACCGCTCCCGGCTTTCGAGGCGCTCGACCGCGCGCCGTCGATCGCCGCGGCCCTGCAAGCGTTGCGAAAGTATCCTGGGCCGACGCAGAACTTCGTTCTCGCCGACACGCACGGAAACGCGGCTTACCAACTCGCGGGCGTTATCCCCGCCGATCCGCTCTGGGGGAGGCGCTTTCATTCCGGCGCAGCGCTGGCAAAACATTACGGAGTCGTACCGTTCTCGATGCTCCCGCACGTCGCGCCCTCGCGCCGCACCATCGCGTGGACCGCGAACAACGAGATGTACGCCCCCGGATATCCGTTGCGTTTGAGCGCGCAATTCGCACCGCCCTATCGCGCCTATCGCATTGCGACGCTCTTGCGCGCGCGTTTGCGCGCCGGCAAGAAATTCAGCATCGCGTATTTCGCGCGCATGGAGATGGACGTCTACTCGCCGGCGGAGCTCGCATTCGCGCGCATTGCCGCGCACCACGCGTGGCTGCAGAATTCCGGTGCCGAAGCGCGCCTGCTCGCCGCACTCCGCAGTTGGAACGGCGAGGTTGCACCCGACTCCCTCGGTGCAACTGCCGCGGTCACGCTACGGCGCGCGCTCGTGCAACTGACGCAGCAGCCGTTTATGACCGACGCGATGAGCGAACGTTTAGGGGCGACACCCGAACTCGGAATCGCGCTGCGCGTTGCCGCGCGCGCACGTCGAAAGCTCGTTCCTTGGAGCGTCGCCGGGGCGGTCACCGTCCGTCATCCGCTCGCCGCGCTCGGTGCACGCTTTCTCGACGGATCGCGCTTTGCCGGTGACGGCGACGCTTTCGTCATCCACGTGCAGCGTCAAGGTTTCTCGCAGAGTTTTCGCGCGGTCTGGGAGCCCGGCAATTGGGATCGCGGCGGGATCACGATTCCGCAAGGCGAGTCGGGCGAGCCCGGAAGCCCGTGGTACACCGATGAGTCCGGCGCTTGGGTCGCCGGAAAACTTCTTCCCATGCCATGGAACCGAGCGGCCGTTCGCGCCGCAACGCGATTCACGCTGACACTCGCGCCCTAACTCCGACTTTTACTCCGGCACGCGTGCGCAAGCAAGCAGCGCGGCAGCAAGGTAAACGGCTGAATAAAAGAGCGGCGTTTGCGAACGATAGCAACGTCGCATGCGCAAAATTCGTTCTTTTAGGATGAGGTAACATCATGAAAAACGCACGAGCGCACCTCGCAATCGCCCTCCTGCTCGTATCAGCAACGACGACCGCGATGGCCGGCACCATCAAGCACCCAATCCGCATTGCAGAATGCCGACCCCAAGCGATCGGAAGTGCAATGTGGTCGTACTCCGATGGATTCTTCCCGGGCTATCCGTATATCTGGAGCGACGCTTTCGGAGGCATGTTCTATCAGCCTCCGGTTCGCAGCTCGCCGCTTCTCTCCATCGCCTACGTGAATCAAACGCACCGCACCATGAAGAAGATCGAGTTCGGTCTCCTCGCGCGAGGCAGACTCGTTGCGGAGGTGCGCGATCGCGGCACCTTTACGCCCGGAGCGATGATTCGACATCAGTTCGGACTGAGTCGCAACGTCCTCCCGCTCGGCACGAGTTTTTCCAAGTGCGTTCCATTACGCATCGCCTTCAAAAACGGCACGTCGTGGAAGAACCCGCGCCTGCGGCAGTTGCATCGAAGCATCTTCGCGCGCGGCTAAACCGGAGAGCGGCGATCCATGCCCACGGCGAACTTCGCACCGCGATTCTGTCGAGCGCTACGACCGCTCAGTAGCGCTCGACGACCCCCTCGAAGCATACGGCATCCTCGGCAATCATTGCGCGCTCCCCGTCGCCGCTAACGCATGCGCGAGAAAGCGCCAGATCGTCTTCCACGCACGCTGCGCTGCAGCGACATCGCCGGCCTTGGTTCCGCCGAAATCCATCACCATTCCGCCGATCGGCGCCGAGACGACCGCCGATTGCGGCCCGTTCATGGCGAAGAGAAAGAGATGTCCGGCATCGGGATAGACGATGCTGCGATCTGCATACTGGTGATGGTGCGCCTTCAAATAGGTTATCGCCATCGCGCACTGCCGCGGTGAGTTCCACATGCGATCGTCGGCGCCGGCGAGGCAGAGCACCGGCCCATCGATGCGCTCGAGATGAAAGAATGATTTGCGAACCTGCGCGGGATCGGCGTCGAGCGAGAGATCGTAGAGACGGCGGAGAACGAGCGGCCCTCCGTGTTGAAACTCCGTGCCGATCGCGGCTTCTGCCGCTTGCGAGACGGGAACGCAGGGTAACGCCTTCCCGCGATAGCTCCACGAGCAACCTGAGGGGCTGTCGTTTGCGCCGAGCCCCACGAACGCGACCGGCGAGGGAACGTCGGCGACCACCGCTTTAATGGCGGGATAGGTTGAGGCCGCGAGCAGCGCGAGTTCACCGCCTTTCGATCCGCCGAA
The DNA here is from genome assembly GCA_021782295.1 of bacterium. The sequence goes on from JAJXVC010000216.1 coordinate 3,739, forward strand.
AATCCCGATCTCTGTCGGATTGACGTCGTTTCGCGACGCTACGGCGCGCAGCGCGC
>JAJXVC010000217.1 GCA_021782295.1 bacterium
GCGAAGTATGTCGTCGTGACGATGTGCGTCGGCGGCGGCATGGGCGCGGCGGGACTCTTCGAAGTCGCCTAACCCAAAGACGACGATCGAGCGAGCGATGCCCACGGGCGTCGCTCGCTTTTTTTTTACAACCTTCGCGTACCGGCGCGGGCGTCGAGGGCGTGGTTTTCGTCGCGTATGCGCGCGCTGAGAACGATTGCGTCGAGCGCCGTGAAGAGCGCGGCGATCTGCCAGGCACCGAAGGCGAGCGGGAGTACGGCGATCTCGCAGGCGACGACGAGATAGTTCGGGTGTCGCAGGAAGCGGTAGGGACCGCGCGCGACCAAAGGACGATCGGGGAACGTGATGATGCGCGTCGTCCAATACGGACCGAGCGAAGCAATACTCCAGATGCGCGCGAGTTGCAACAGCGCATAGAGTCCAAGCAAGAACAGATTCGGTTCGGCGGCGCGCGGAATAAAAATCAGCATCGAGGCGATCCAGGCGATATGTAGCGCGACGATCCACGGGTACTGCTGCGCGGCGATCTCGATGCCGCCGCGCGCGAGTGCGCGGCGCGTGTTCGCCCCTGCGTAGAGCAGTTCGAGGCCACGCTGCGCCACGACGAAGAGCAGCACCCCGTCGAGCCAGCTCATCGTTCCAACGTCAAAAAGGCGGCGGTAAATCCGGGGCCCATCGCGCTGAGGAGCGCTCGCTTCGCTGCGGGAGCGGCGAAGCTTCCCGCACGGAGTGCGCGCTCCAACACGAAGAGCAGCGTGACCGAGGACATGTTCCCGTACTCGCGCAGCACCGCTCGTGAATCGGTGAGCGAATTCGGAGCGACGGCGAAAAGCTGTTCGAGCGCATCGAGGACTTTCGTGCCGCCGGGGTGGCTGAGAAACGCATCGAAATCGCCGAGCGTGCGTTGATGGCGCGCGAGAAAATCATCGAGGACGGGGCGAAGATCGCGCGCGATGAGGGCGGGTATATCGCGCGAGAAGATCGCCTGCAGTCCGTCATCGGCGACATCCCAGCCCATGATATCGAGGCTGCGCGGAAAGGTGTATTCTCCGGCGGCGACCAGGCACGGCCCGCTCCCCGACGAGGAGAGCAGTGCGGCGGCTGCGCCATCACCGAAGAGCGCGGTCGCAACGATATTGCTTTTCGTTCGTTCGTTCCGACGGAACCAGAGCGTACAACATTCGACCCCGACGAGGAGCACGGTGGCGAAGGCACCGGAGCGCACGAGGTCGGCGGCGCGCGCTAAGCCGAGCGCTCCTCCGACGCATCCGAGTCCGACGATGGGTAGACGTGTCGTCTCGCGCCGGAAGGGCAGGCGCTCCATCAGTAATGCATCGAGCGACGGCGTCGCCAGGCCGGTGGTCGAAACGCTGACGATCGCGTCGATCCGATCCGGCGCGAGTTGCGCGCGCTCGAGTACGCGCGTCGTCGCCGCTTCGATGAGTGCGAGCGCATGTTCGCGGTAAACGGCATTGCGATCGGCCCAGCGATGCTCGTCGTAATACCACTCGACGGGAACGCAGGAGTATCGGCGTTCGATTCCGGTATTCGCGAAGACCGGAAGCAGCCGCGCAACGAGCGGTGATGCACCGAACTGCGCGCTCACGCGCCGTTCGATATCCGGCTGTTCCAAGCGATGGGGCGGCACGGCGGTTGCCACGGCGTTGAGATGAACGGGGATCACAGCGTTCCCTTCGAAACGTGCGAGCGGCGCTTCGGTTGCGTCAGCGGCGAATCGTTACGATCAGACGTACGCCGAAGGGATCGGCAAAATAGCGATTGGTCGGTAATGGGCCAAAAACGGCATTCCCACCGCTCGTGCCGACGATGCCGCGATAGGGAACGCCGGCGCCGATGAGCGAGTAGCGTCCGGCGATTGCATCGGTAAGGTTCGTTGCCGCGAGCGTGATATCGAGTCCATCGGAGAGCGTGCGTCCGAACGCGGCATCGAGCATCGCAAAGGGTCCCTGATTGTAGGCGTTGTTGTTGCCCTGCGCGTAGCCGTCGAGCACTGCATGCCAGCCGTTCCGCGCCCAATCGATACCGAGCGATCCGCTCTGTTGGGGAATATTGAGGAACTGCTGATTCGCGACCAGGCTACCGCCGGAGGTCGGATTGCTCACCGTCGCGGGAAGCGGTCCGGGAAAGGCGACATTGAGTCCGTAACGCGCGACCACATCGAAGGCACCGATCCGGTGATGCATCCGAATCTCTGCGCCCTGATAGACGACGTTGCCGACGTTGATCGGATACGAAGTGAGCGGTGGAAGGCTTGCCGGACAGCTTGCACCGAGCGGGTAGTAGGTTTCAATCGGGTCGCGCAGGTTCGTACGGTAGAGCGCAACGTCGTAACTATCGCCGGTTGCGCTCGCATGTGAATAGCCGAGTTCGTATTCGGTCGCATGCTCGGGTTGCTCCGCCGGATTTCCTTGACCCGTCGCAACGCAATTAGCATCGACGGGGAGGTCGGCGATCGGAAAGAGATAGCGTTCGATGAGTAAGGGAGCGCGGAAACCCGTTCCAACGGCTGCGCGAATCGCGTCGTGTGGGCCGAGATTGTAGGCGGCGCCGATGCGCCCGTCGAGACTCGAACCGAAACTCGAATAATGGGTGAGGAAGATGCCGCCTTGCAGCCGCCAGCGCGCGCTGAGCCGATCGCTCTCGCGCACGAAGCCGGAGAGAATCTGCTGCTGGAGGGTTCCGCTCACGCCGGTCGCGCGGAACGACTCTCCGCTTGCGTATCCGCCGATCGCAAAGTCGTTGCGGTTGCGGGGAAGTTCCCAACTGAGGTTGAGCGTCGAACGCCGGTCGTAGTGGGTGAGATCGTAGGGTGAGACGCCGCCGCCCTGCAGCGCGAGATCGTTATCGGAGGTGCTCCCGTCGACGAGCAACGAGCCTTTGCCGAGCGCGGTGCGCGCGCGAAGATCGTACGCGCGAATATGTTGAGCGATCGCCGAGGAGCCCGGCCCGATAAAATCGGCCCCCGGCCCTTGCTGCGTCGCAAGCGCCGGAGCGTTGTCGGCGGCGCTCATGTCGCGCGTGTCGGCCATCGTAAAGAGGCGAAACGCAAGATCGCTCTCCGGATCGATGGAGTAGCGTAGATTCACGAGCCCCGAGCGCTCGAGGATATTCGATCCGATCTGTTGCGCTCGTGCGCCGATGCACGGCTGCGATTGCGCAGGATCGTAGCCGCCGGTGCAAAGGGTGACGCCTTGGTTCGCCACGCCGATCTCGCTCTGCGTGTCGAGCGCAGCGGCGTAGCCGAGTTTTCCATGTGTTCCCGTCGTGTTGTACCAGCCTTCGTTTCTTCCGAATGAACCCGTCGAGAGCGAGAACGCGCTATGCGGTGCGAGCGTGGGATGAAGCGAGATGAGATTGACGGCGCCGCCGATCGTGTTGCTTCCCTCGCGGCTAAAAGGGCCGAGCCCTTCGCTTATTTCGACGTTCGAAAACGCGGCGACCGGAAAACGCGAGAGATCGACGTCGCCGGTATTGCCGTCGTTGAGCAGTTGCCCGTCGAGCGTCACGAGCGTTTCGGACGGATCGGGGCCGCGCAATGCGACCGTAGCGTAAGCGGTCGACGATCCGCCATTCGGCCGCGCGATCGTGATGGACGGAATACTTTCGAGCGCACCGATGACCTGCGAGACTCCCGCGCGCTCCATCTCGGCGCGTGAGATCGAAATATGCGGAGTCGCCGTGCGTACCGGCCGATCCGCTCCATCGACGCGCACGGTCGCAATCACGTGCAGTTGTGCCGAGTCGAGCGGTTGGAGCGCGA
>JAJXVC010000218.1 GCA_021782295.1 bacterium
TCTCGCAATCACTCGCCGGTGGAATCTCCGGATCGACCTTTCTCTTCCCGCCGAATCAACCCACCTATCCGTTACAACTCGAAGATCACTCGCAGACCGTCTCGGCGAACGGAGCATTCACGCACCGCTTCGGCAGCAGCCTGCAGAACTTTGCGACGTTGCAAACGGTCTACGGCACCGGCTTTCCCGTGCAGTTCCAAAACGGCAGCGGACTCCTTCCGACGCACCTCACCTTCAACTTCGGCATCGGACAAGAGTTGCCGACCGGACACGGAGATCATCTCACCGCCACCGTCGAAGTCGATAATCTGCTCAACCACCAGTACATCATCAAGATGGCGAATGGGTTCAACACCACGCAGATCGCAAACGGTCGCACGATCCTGTTCAAACTCTCGGAGACGATCTAGCGATCGAATCGGCGTGGCGGTAGCGTTGTCATCCCGAGTAGCGCTCTCTCTGTCATCCCGAGTAGCGCTCTCTCTGTCATCCCGAGTAGCGGCCGAAGGCCGCGTATCGAGGGATGTAAATCGAACTAACCATGCAGCGGCGCCTCGATACGGTTGCTTCGCAATCTACTCGGCGTGACAGCAGTTGCTCGGCGTGACAACGTACAAACGCGCAGCGCAAAGCGTCCGCGGTGCACCCGACGAGCGATTAAGCGAGCGGCGAGGACCCTGACATTGCTTGTCCGAGCCGCGAGCGTCTAGCGAGGAGTGGTGCGCCGTCGGCGCGGTACGCGCTGCGCGGCGGCGCCTCGATACGCTCCGCCTCGATACGGTTGCTTCGCAACCTACTCGGCGTGACAATTCGCGCCTCGATACGCCGCTGCGCGGCTACTCGGCGTGACAGCAGTTGCTCGGCGTGACGGCGGCTACTCGGCGAGGGCCGGAACCGAATCCCCGTCGAGAAACACCCCAAGCTCCGACGGCGAGAACTGTACGCCGCTCCAAAACGACCCGAACTCGCCGTACTTCGCGCTCGCTTCATCGAAGCGCATTTCGTAGATGAGTTTCTTGAACACGAGCGGATCGTCGGCGTAGAGATCGACACCCCACTCGAAGTCGTCGTAACCGATCGACCCGGAGATCACTTGCGTGAGCTTTCCGGCGTAGGTGCGCCCGATGAGCCCATGTTCGTGCATCATCTTGCGGCGCTCGTCGAACGGCGTCATATACCAATTCGCATGCTCGCCGCGACGCTTATCCATCGGATAGAAACACGTATAGCGGCGACGGGGAATCTTTGCCCACAGACGCGGCGCAATATACGGGCTCACCGCCTGGCTTGCCAGCGCTTCATCGAACGCGCGCGCCCACTCTTCGCCACCCGATTCGAGGCCGCGCGCAGCGAGGTCGGCGTGAATTTTTCCGGTCGCGTCGTACATGCCGATTTCGAGGATCGAGACATACGAACTCATCGGCTCTAAAAAGAGACGCAGATCGAGCCGATCGACGAGCATCTGTGCGTAAGCAAGGCCGTCGTAGCTACGAGCGTAATGCGTGAGCATGAGGTCGCCCTTGTGCCCGACGAGTTGAACCAGCCCGATATCGCCATCTTCACCGGCATGCATGTGCTCGAAGAGATCGCGTGCGCGGGCAGCAATCTTCGCGCGCCGTTTCTCGCCGACACTCTCCCAGAGCAGACGATCGAAGCGGAACATCCGATGGAGGATCCACCACCCCTCCAACGACTCGGGAACCCGAGGGTCACGCATGCTTTCCTCTCTCTCGCGCTTTCGCACGTTTCATCTCGGCATAGACTTCATCGAGCAACGCCTCGGGGCGTTCGCGATATTTTGCCCAAAGCTGCGGCATTTGCGCGATATCGGCGAGAACGCGTGCGTAGACGGCATTCACCGGGGTCGGGACGCCCTGCGCGCGCCCGGCCATCGCGACGGCACCGCAGAGTGCATCCACCTCGGTACGTTCGCGCCCCGAACGAAGATCGAGCAGCAGCGATGGCGGTTTCGTGCCGCGCGCCGACGCGACGCGTCCGGCGAGCACGCGGCGCGCGATCGGGCTCGGAAGCGATGCGATAGCGAAGAGTGCGCGCACCGGATAGCGAGGAAGATCGGCCGGCGACAACCCGAGGCTCTTCATCACATCGCGCACCTCGCGGATCGCGCGAATTTCGAGCGTGAAGATTTTCTCGAACTGCACCAAGCGATTCGGCAACACGTTGAGAATGGCGCACGATGCATTCGCAACGATATTGAGCGCGAGTTTACTCCACTTCAGCGCGCGCCAATCTTCGCAAACTTTCACCGCAATCCCGGCGCTTTGGAACGTCGCGCTCAGCCAGTTGTACGCCGCACCGCCGAGCGGCGCGAGTGCGAGGCCGCCCTCTTTCGCCGCCGCAACGCGCCCGTAGCGGTCGCGGTCGACCGGCACCGTCAGTGCTGCAGCCACAACGTTGCGCTCTCCGAATGCCGCCGCGAGCAACTCTTCGTTTCCGAGCCCGTTCTGCGGTGAAACGAAGACGCAATTCCCGGGGGCGGCAATCGCACGCTCGAGGCTCTCGATCGCTGATGGCGTGTCGTAACTTTTCACCGCGACGATCGCCACATCGGCTTCGACGCGCGTCACATCTTCGAGCGCGCGCGGTGCGTAGGTAACGTTGACGCCGACCGAACGCAAGCGCTCGCCGAGAAACGAACCGACCGCGCCGCGCCCGACGATGTAGACGTTCACGATCGAACCGTCGCGCTGCGGCCGGTGCTGCCAAACCCGTTCTCTCCGCGCGTCGTCTCGTCGAGTTCGTCGACGAGTTCGAATTCGGCGCGCGCGACCGGCGCAACGATCAACTGCGCGATGCGCTCGCCGCGCGCGATGGAAACGCTTTCACTACCGTGATTGATCAATAACACGCAGATCTCACCGCGATAATCGGCATCGATCGTCCCGGGCGTATTCAAACACGTGATACCGCTGCGCAATGCAAGCCCGCTACGCGGGCGAATCTGCGCTTCGAATCCATGCGGCAGCGCGATAGCGAAACCGGTGGGAACGAGCGATCGCTCGCCGGGCGCGAGTTGGAGTGCCTGCGCTGCACAGAGATCGGCGCCCGCCGCGGCATCGCTCATGTAGGTCGGCGGCGGAAGCTCGGTAGCGTGCGCGAGGCGTCGCACGGCAACGCGCGGCACCAGGTGAGAGTCGACGGTCATGCTCCCTTACTTAGGAAGAAGGGTCTTGAGTTCTTCTCGGAAGCTTTCAATATCTCCGAACGAGCGGTAGACCGAAGCAAACCGGATGTAGGCGACGGGGTCGAGGCCACGAAGCGCCTCCATCACTTTTTCACCGACCAGCGACGACGAGACTTCATTCTCGCCGCGAGCGAAGAGCTCGCGCTCCAGCTCCGTGGCGATCGCCTCCATCTGGTTCTCCGAGATGGGGCGCTTCTCGCAGGCTTTATGCAGCCCCGAGAGCAGCTTCTCTCGCGAATAGTTTTCGCGGCGCCCATCTTTCTTCGCAACGTAGAGGCGTGGTTGCTCCATACGCTCGTAGGTGGTGAAGCGATGCTTGCAGCGCGGGTCGAGGCACTCGCGCCGACGGCGCACGTTCGTATCGTCGTCGCGTGAATCGACGACGCGTGTCTCGCTCTTACGGCAGGTCGGACAGATCAGCGGCGAACCCTCACGACGATATAACGCACATATAGTGCTTCGCGTTAGTATAACCCACTACCCGTAGGGAAAGCAAAAGGACCACCAGGCGGTGGCCCCTCTGCATATGCTCCGGCTCTGTAAGCTCGGTGCGGTTA
>JAJXVC010000219.1 GCA_021782295.1 bacterium
GAGTTTTTCGGTCTTATCGCGGACCGAGCCCATGAGCGCGGCCAGATACGGCAAAGGATGATTCGCCTTGAGATAGGCGGTTTGATAGGATATCAGCGCATAGGCAGCGGCATGTGATTTATTAAAGCCATAGCCCGCGAACGGTTCGATGAACGTGAACACTTGCTCGGCTAATGCAACGTTTACTCCCGAACGCGCGACCGCGCCTTCGACGAATTTCTGCCGGTAAACAGGGATCTTCTCCTTCTGTTTTTTCCCCATGACCTTGCGCAATTCATCGGCTTCGCCCATCGTGAAACCAGCGAAGTCGCGCGCGATCTGCATGACTTGTTCTTGATAGCACGCGATCGAGTAGGTCTCGGCGAGGATCGGTTCGAGAATCGGGTGGAGATAGGTCGGCTTCTGACGCCCGTGCTTGATCGCGATGTACTGCGGAATCCAGTCCATCGGACCCGGACGATAGAGTGCAACCAAAGCGATGATATCTTCGAAGCGTGACGGGCGCAGCTCGGTGCAGACCCGCTTCATGCCCTCGCTTTCCAACTGAAAGACGCCGGCAGTCTCTCCGCGCGAGAGCATCTCGAAGGTCGCACGGTCGTCGAGCGGGATGCCCTCGAGCGAAAAATTCGCGTCGCCGGTGCGCCGAATCTCGCGCACCGCGGCATGCATGACCGTCAAGTTGCGCAAGCCGAGAAAATCCATCTTCAGCAGACCGATCTTCTCGATCCACGTCATGTCGTATTGCGTGTTGACGCCGCCGTCGTTGAGTTTCACTAACGGCGCATGTTTGACCAACGGCTCTGCGCCGATGACGACGCCGGCCGCGTGCGTGCCGGCGCTTCGCGCCAATCCTTCGATGGCGCGTGCGGTCTTGAGCAACTCGCGTATCTCCGGGCGCTGATCGTTGAGCATCTTCAACTCGGGAATCTGCTCGAGCGCGTCGCCGATCGTCATTCCACCGGGCCCCGATGGAATGAGCTTTGCGATTTTATCGACCTCAGGGAGCGGAACCCCTAACGCTCTCCCGGCATCGCGTACCGCCGCTCGCGCCAGCATTTTCCCGAACGTGACGATCTGTGCGACGCGATCCTCGCCGTATTTTTCGCGAACGTAGGCAATGACTTCGTCGCGCCGTTCGACGCAAAAATCCGTGTCGATATCGGGCATCGAGATGCGATCGGGGTTGAGAAAGCGCTCGAAAATAAGGTTGAAGCGCAATGGATCGAGATCGGTGATGCGCAGCGAGTAGGCGACGATCGATCCGACCGCCGAGCCGCGCCCCGGGCCGACTGGAATATCGCGATCGCGCGCAAACTTGATAAAATCCCACACGATCAGAAAATAGGACGCAAAGCCCATTTTCGTGATGATCGAGAGTTCGTAATCGAGTCGCTCGCGCAGTGACGGATCGTCGGCGACGCGCGCTTTCCCGTACCGTTCGATCAACCCGCGTTCGCAGAGCCCACGCAAATAGGAGGCGTCGTCGTGGCCGGTGAGATCGCCCTCGGGCACGGGGTAATGCGGCAGGTGAAAAACGCGCTCGGGAATGCGCATGTCGATGCGTTTGGCGATCGCCACCGTGTTTTCAACGGCCTCGGGAAGATCTTTCCACAGCTCGGCCATCTCTTCGGCGGATTTGACGTAGAACTGATCGCCGTGGAACTTCATCCGGCTCGTGTCGGCGACGGTCTTTCCCGTCTGGATGCAGAGCAACACGTCGTGCGCGGGGGCGTCGCGTTGCGTGAGATAGTGTGAATCGTTCGTCGCCACGATTGGAAGATCGAGCTCGCGCGCAACCTCGACCAAGCCCTTGTTGATGAGGTCTTCTTCGGGCATCCCATGGCGCATCACTTCGATGTAAAATCGGTCGCCGAAAATATCGTGAAATTGCTTCGCATTTCGCACCGCGCGCTCGCGATCGCCGGCGAGCAACGGCGCGGCAACCATTCCCGACATGCAGCCCGAGAGAACGATCAAGCCGTCGTTATATTCTTCCAGCAGGCCCATGTCGATCCGCGGCTTGTAATAAAAGCCCTCGAGAAAGCCTTTGGAGATCAACGTGCTCAGGTTGCGGTAGCCCGTCGGATCGGCAGCAAGAAGGGTGACGTGAGCCTCGTCGCGGACGCTGCGATCGAGCCTGCCGCGGGGCGCGATATAGGCCTCGCAGCCCAAAATCGGCGTGAGGCGATGTTCGCGAGCCGCGTAGTAGAACTCCATCGCGCCGTACATAACGCCGTGGTCGGTCAGCGCAACGGCGGGAGCGCCATCCTCGGCGCTACGGCGGCAGAGATCGTCGACCCGGCAGGCCCCGTCAAGCAGGGAGTATTCCGAGTGAACGTGGAGATGAACGAACTGACTCAACCTATACAAACCCTTAACACGAGCTACCTAAACTTCTACACATGCCTGACGTAACCTTAAGAGATGGAGAGTAGCCTCTCCCCCGGCGAGGCTGGGAGCGTGCTGTCATCCTCCGACCCCGAGGCCCTTGCCGAGGAGGTCGCTCGTTTGCGTTCGCGACTAGCGATGGTCGAAGCCGAGAGAGATGAATACGCCGCACAGAACGCGGAACTCTTCGTCCTCCAGCAAGTTTTCACGACGCTGAATTCCACGCTCGAAATCAACGATATTCTCTCGACGGTTATGCGCGGCGTGAGCGAGGCGCTCCACTTCAAGCGCGTGATTCTCTTCGATGCCATCGAAGGCGGCAGTCTCATCCGACGCCTTGAATGCGACAGTTCGGGAACCGTCCTCCACGCAACCGATCCGCGAGAGTATCGCTCGCCCTCGACGATGGACGATCTCGTTTCGCGCAGCGTCGAGCTCGCCTTCGGGAACGAGGGCGATCCCGACCGCCCCTTAGAGGACGGGCGCGGGCCATACTGCGCGGTGCCGTTGATCGCCCGCGAGATCGTTCGCGGTATTCTCTATGCCGATGCCCCTCCGGGCGAAGAGGTCTCTGAGAACCAGCTCCGGATGATGCTCGATTTCGCCTCCCAGGCCGCCGTCGCCGTCGAGAACGCGCGCCTCCACGAAGAGACACGGCGCTTGCTTGAAGAATCGCAGCGGCTCGCACTCACCGATAGCCTCACCGGCATTCCCAACCGCCGAGCGCTCAACGAGATGCTCGACCGCGAACTGCACACCGCCGAGCGCTACGATACCCCGTTTGCTTTCGTCATCCTCGATCTCGACGACCTCAAGAAAATCAACGATACCGGCGGTCACGGCCTCGGCGACCTCGCGCTCAAGCGCTTCGCCCAGGTGTTGAAAAAGAACGCTCGCAAGGTGGACATTATCGCTCGCTACGCCGGCGACGAATTCGTACTCGTGATGGCACAGAGCGACCGCGAGCATGCCCAACAGGGCGTCCAGCGCATGCTCGCAGCGATGCGCCGCAGCGGCCTCTCCACCTCGATCGGCGTCTCGATGTTCCCGACCGACGGCGTCGACGGCCAGACGCTCTTCCATGCCGCCGACGAAGCGCTCTACAAGGCGAAGCAGCGGGGGAAAAACTGTTACGTCTTCTTCGAGCGCAAAAAGGGCCTCGAAAACGAACCGCTCCCCTCGCCCGAAGGCGGCGCAGCCTAGTCCTCCATTGCCTTCCCGACCAAGGTCGTGGGGTTGGTGCTACGCACGGAGGTATACAAAGAGGCAAACGCCTCTCCCCCGGAAAGGTCAACGTGATCAAGCACGACGTCGTCGTCATCGGTGGCGGTCTAGCAGGTATGCGCGCAGCGGTTGAAGCAGCCGAGCGCG
>JAJXVC010000220.1:0-3404 GCA_021782295.1 bacterium
GCGCTACGCGACCACGTGACGGGGAAGCTCGGGAAATTCACGCGTCCGAAATACGTGACGTTTACGACGGAGCTCCCGAAGACGCGCAGCGGGAAGATTATGCGCCGTTTGTTGCGCGATATCGCCGAGGGTCGCAATCTTGGCGACACGACGACCCTCGCCGATTCCGGTGTCGTCAACGAGTTGCAACAACGCGCAAAAAGCGAGAGCACGCGAGAGGAGTAGCGGCAAGCGGCCACCGCGGGCATTGCCTCCGATGACGGCAAAGAGGGCGCCGCGAAATGTTCGCAACGCCCTCGGAGCCTCCGGGTTCGTTTCGGCGATTAGCTGCGAACGCTCACCGTGAACTGCACCTCGCGCGGTGCACCCGGTTCGGCGAGAATCGCGCCGGGGCCGGCGAGATTGCTCTGCCCGATGCCGCCGCCGAAATAGGCACCGCTGGTCACGTACTCAAACGGGTTGTAGCGCTTATTGAAGAGATTGTTGACCGAGAGTGTGAAGCCGATCGGTCTTCCGACGCGCGAGGTGCTGTAGCCGATCGAAGCGTTGACGAGGCCGTAACTCGGAATCAGTTGACCGTTGGGATCGGGCTGGCCGAGGAGATTGTTCCACATCGGCTGCGGCCCGGTGAAGTTGTCCCAGAGACGACCGGTAATGATTCCGGATCCGGCGCGTTCTTCGCCGGCGATGCCGAGATTGTATGCGAATTTCGGAACCTGCGTCACCGGCAACCCGCTGTAATTGGTGCCGAGATAGTCGTAGGAATCGAAGTACGCGTGCGTCGTCGAGAGCCCGCCGAAGAGTTCGACACTGCGGCCGAACGTGCGGTCGAAAGAGAGCGTCAGCCCGGAGTAGCGCGAGCTTCCCGAGGCAGATGCAACTTTCACGCCGGCGCCGATCACGATGGGAATGTACTGATCGCGAACGCGTTCGTCGAAAAAGCTTGCGGTGAGGAACGCCTCGCGCGGAGAACCGTCGAGCATGCGCCCTGCGAAGCGGCGAAAGTATTTCACGCCGACCTCTTGGTTCGTACCCGTCTCCGGCGAGAGTCCGGCGACCGGAATGCCCTGATAGGGGCCTCCGGGCGAGGTCTGCGGGCTGCGCAACGCGCGTCCGAAGTTCGCATAGAGCGCGAGATTCGGATCGGCGAGGTACTGCAACTCCGCCGACGGCTCGATGCCGGAGAACATCGTCCCCGAATCGCCGAGCTTGGTCTTATTCGAGCAGATACCGCTTGCACTCGACACGCCTTGGCACTGCGGGAAGCCCTCGAGTCCGGCATTCAAGAACTGCGTCGCCAGCGAAACGTACCGGAAACCCGGCGTGAATTTCCAGCGATTGCCGAAGCGCATCAAATATTGGCCGAAGAACGTGAAGTTCTTCTGCTGGAAGTAATTGTTGCGATAGATCGACGGCTGCCCGATCGTCGACGGAGCGCTCGGCGCCGATTGAATGGGGTCGGCGTTGTAGAACGCATTGCGCGTGTTGTACAGCGAACCGAAGACCTCGCTGCCGATATCGAGCGCATCGCCGTTACGTTCGTTGACGTGATGGAGCGTGAGCTTTTCAGAGAGTGCATCCGAGTACGGGTTGTTGTACTCGAAACGACCGGAGTTGTTCGCTTGGTCGAAATTGAAGTTCTTGACGTGAAGTCGGTCGCCGTGTCGATAGGAGAGAATATTGGAAAACGACCAGCCATGCTCGAGGCCATACTCTAAGTCGGCGGCGATCAAGCGCGTGCTGTTGGAATCGGTCTTTTGCCAGACGCCCAGAGGCAGCGCCGAGTAGAACCCCGAGCTCTGCTGGCTATAGATCGCACCCGGGATCGGGTTGCCGTTGAGATCGAAGCCGTTTGCCGTGACGTACGAACCGGCAATCGGATTTCCGTTCCCGTCGTAGTTCTGCAGCGGCGTCAGCGGAATGAGATTCGGACGCATTTCGGTTCCCGATGCGCTGTAGCCGAAGATGTCGAGCGAGCCGTTTCCGAATTTGTTGACGATCTCACCGAAGGTCGCATAGGTCGATCCCGGCGCACTAAATCCGCTGCCGATGATGTTCCGGTATCCCTGCGTAAACGTACGCCCGTGTGAAATGATGAAGCCGAAGTGCTTGGAGATCGGCGCGCTGTAGTCGACATGAAATGCGCCGCCGCCATAATTTCCGTTCGATCCGGAGAGGTGTAAGTGCGGCGCGTTCTCGGGAAGTTGCGTGTAGAAATTCAAGGTTCCGCCGATGCTGTCGAACGTCCGCGTCACCGGGCTTCCGGGACCATATTCGACCGACATGCCGTCGAGGATCGAGAGATCGGGGATCTCGTCGGCCTGCCACTGCCCCGTCTGCGGGTTGTTGAGGAAGACGCCGTTGAGGCGGACGCCGATCATCCCGTTATCGACGATGCCGGCTTGATTGGCCCAGCCTTGTTTGAACCCGCGCACCGTAATCATCGATTTTGCGGCTCCCGTCGAACCGTAGCTCGCCACTAAGACACCCGGCGCGGTCTGCAGCAGTTGCGCCGATCCGGCGAGGGCACCCTGCGAGGCGATCTGCGTCTTGCTGAGCAGCACCTCTGTCTGCGCGGTACGGAAGACTTTTGAATAGGTCGGCAACGGGCGAACCGAATGCCCCTTAATAATGATGTGCGAAACAACCGCCAAAACTTTTAAACGGACGGTTTTCGCCATGCCGCTGAGGACCGCAACGGTGTACGGCGCGATCTCCTGAAAACGACCGTCGACCGTTAAAACATAGGTTCCCGGTTGAAGTCGACGCAGATGGAAAGCCCCGTTCTTGCCGGTTGTCGTCATGACTGCGGATGCCGAACCCCGCAAACGGGCCTTAATAATCGCTCCGGCGAGGTTACGGTCGGCGCGCGATGCGACGATACGACCGTGAATGGAACCTAGCGGTGCCGCGCTGAGCATCGCGCCATTGAACGCAAGTGCACAACAGGCCAACGCGAGGACGAGTACTCTCTTCACAAACGGTATCCCCTTAAACAACAACATAGCGTGGAGCGAGATGCACGCTGCATCTCCGCTTCACGCTATCGCGTCGGTCTTAAGGGCCGGTGATTCGATATTTAACGAAGGTGATGACTTTCTTAAGGAGCGCTATTGAATGGTGCGCGACCGGCGAGGATCTTGCGCACCGCAACTGCCGGATAACCGACTTTTTCGTTCAGGCTATCCTCCCAGGCATAGGCGATGAGGTTGCGCAGCATCGTGGCGCCGCGCGCGAGTTGGGCGGCAGTAAAGGCACGCGCTTGCTCGCTGCCGTTCGTGAAGCCGCCCGCAGCAGCGATACGATAGAGCGGAACGACGGCGGCGTTGCTTCCGCGCAGATAACCACCGATCGTCGCGAGCAGCCGTCGCTGCGAGAGACGATGCTGCGGATCGAGCGGAACG
>JAJXVC010000220.1:3414-3756 GCA_021782295.1 bacterium
TGGGATATCCCGCTGGACGAGCGCCTCGCTTTCATATCGATCGACGAAGGCGCTCTCGAATTGCGAGTGGACGCCGCGCAACTGCGGAAAGTGCTGCGGGTTGGGGCCGCTCCCCCAGCCGTTAAAGTGCGTCGTTACGTGGAGCGGTTGCGAACCATCGGCGACGAAGTGCCCCCAGACCCCAATATCACGCAACGTAAGCGTCGCGCGCAGGCGCTCGTGCGCAGCGGCGCGCGCGCGCGCTGCCGCCGTCGTCGCGTGCGCTGCTGCATAGCGGTCGACGCGCCAGAGCGCGAAATCGGTTCGTATTTCTTCCCATCCGTCGGCGATGCTGTAGGGCAG
>JAJXVC010000221.1 GCA_021782295.1 bacterium
CATTACTTAGTCGAGGCCGAACGGCGCGCGTATGCCGATCGCAACGCCTATCTCGGCGATCCCGCCTTCGGCGCCGAGCCGATTGCGCAGTTGCTCTCGCAATCGTACGCGGCGAAATTGCGCGCGCAGATTGCGCCGACGCGCGCCACCCCGTCGAGCCAAGTGCATCCCGGACTCGGCGTCCACTGGCACGAACACCGCGACACCACGCACTTCTCGATCGTCGATCGCTGGGGGAATGCAGTCGGCGTTACCTACACGCTTAACGATTGGTTCGGCGCAGGGGTGATGGCCGGCACGACCGGGTTCTTTCTCAACGACGAGATGGATGATTTCACCTCGAAGCCCGGCGTGCCGAACATGTACGGCTTAGTCCAGGGGAAAGTCAACGACATCGAACCGTTCAAACATCCGCTCTCGTCGATGTCGCCGACGATCGTGTTGCATGGCGGCAAACTCTTCATGGTGACCGGGAGTCCCGGCGGATCGCGCATCATCACCATCACGCTCGAAACGATTCTCAACGCGGTCGATTTCGGCATGAACGCGATGGCGGCGGTCGACGCGCCGCGGATCCACATGCAGTGGCTTCCCGATGAGATTCAATACGAGCCCGGTGCGCTCGCGCCGACGGTGATTTTAACGCTCGAAAAAGACGGTTATAAGCTCGTACAGATTCCCACCTGGGGATCGGCGCAGGCGATTATCGTCGATCCGAAGACGGGGCTACTCGAGGGCGGCAGCGATCGCCGCCACCCCGCCGGCGCGGCGTTGGGGTACTAGCAGAAGCCGCTGCACGTTCGAGGCGTCAGGCTACCTCGGCGAATACGACAGCGGAGGCGGCCGGTACGGGGAGCCCGTCCTCGCGCATCCCCTCGATATGGAGCTCGATGGCGTTATGAATGTTCTGCTGGGTCTCCTCAAGGGTCTCGCCGGTTGCGACGCATCCCGGCAGGTCGGGGACGTATGCCGAAAAGTTCCGCTCGCCGCGCTCGATGATCACTGGATATTTCACTTCCAACCTGCCTGTCGTTGAATGGATCGCCATGTTCCCTCCTGGAGTTCGTCGCTCTCGCGGCCGGGTACTGTCACGCGGCCTGGCTTAGATGGATGCTTGAACTGGCGGTGACTACCGCGCGTTGCGACGAGGACCCACCCGTCCTCCGATAGGCGCCGCAGAACTTCACGAATACGCACAGGCATTGATTGCGTTTTCGTCGCTCGTGGAAGCACCGCCCGCGCCGATCCGACCTTCCCGCGAGGGCCGGCGGGGCATCACCTGGTATAACGCGGGGATGCAGACCCTGACCCCCCAACGCTTGAGGGAGCTTGACCTCAAGGCGACCGATGTGCGCGAAGGTATCATCCGCGCGCTGCTCGCAGCGGGCTCCGGCCATTCCGCCGGCTCGCTCGACATGGCCGACATCTTCACCGCGCTCTACGGACACGTGATGCGCCACCGCCCCGAGGAGCCGACCTGGCCGCAGCGCGACCGGCTGCTGCTCTCCTGCGGGCATATCGCTCCGGTGCGCTATTCGGCGATGGCGAACTTCGGCTACTTTCCGGTCGACGAATTGCTGACGCTACGTAAATTCGGTACGCGGTTGCAAGGGCACCCCGAGCGCGTGACGCTCCCGAGTGTCGAAACGACCTCGGGTCCGCTTGGTGAGGGGCTCGCGCAGGGCGTCGGCATGGCGCAGGGTGCAAAGATGGACGGCGCCGATTATCGCGTCTACGTCGTGACCTCCGATGCCGAACATCAATGCGGGTTGCATTGGGAAGCGATGATGACGGCGGCGAAATTCAAACTCGATAATTTGCTCTGCATCATCGACCGGAACTTCATTCAGATCGACGGCAGTACCGAAGAGATTATGCCGCTCGAACCGCTCGCCGATAAGTATCGCTCCTTTAATTGGGAGGTGTTCGAATGCGACGGGCACGATATCGCGGCGTTCGTTGCGACCGTGGAGCGCGCGCATGCGGTGAAAGGCAAGCCGCAGGTCATCATCGCGAAGACGGTTCCCGGTAAGGGCGTGAGTTACATGGAAGGTGATTACACCTGGCACGGTCGGCCGCCGAACGCCGAGCAGGCAAAAAACGCACTCGCCGAGCTCGCGGCTACGCGGGAGAGGATTCTCGCGCATGTCTGAGACGCAAACCCTCGATCGCGCCGCGCAAGCGATGGCGCTGGTCGATTATCGCGACACCGCACATCTCAAACAATTGCCGACGCGCAACGGCTTCGGCGAAGGACTGCTCGAAGCGGCGCAGGCGAATCGGAACGTGATCGGCATCTGCGCCGATCTTTCGGAATCGACGCGTTTCGAAGCGCTCAAGAATGCGCTCCCCGAGCAATATTTAGAGATCGGCGTCGCCGAACAGATGCTCGTGGCGATGGCGGGTGGGCTCGCGGCGGTCGGCAAGATCCCGTGGATCGCCAGCTACGCGATGTTTAACCCCGGGCGTTCGTGGGAGCAAGTCCGCACCATCATGGCGCTCAACCAGAGCAACGTGAAGATTGCGGGCGCGCACGCCGGCGTCTCGGTCGGCCCCGACGGAGCGACCCATCAGGCGATCGAAGATATCGCGATCATGCGCGTGATTCCGCACATGTTCGTCGTCGTTCCCTGCGACAGCGTGCAGACGAAAAAAGCGACGCTCGCGCTCTCGCAGACCTTCGGACCGACCTATCTCCGCTTCGCCCGCGAAAAATCGGCGATCATTACGAGCGAAGCGACGCCTTTCGAGATCGGCAAGGCGCAGATCTTCCGCGAAGGCGCCGATGTTGCCATCGTCGCTTGCGGCATCCTCGTCTACAACGCGCTGATCGCTGCCGATAAACTCTCGCGCGAACGCGGTATCGAGTGTCGTGTGGTCAACAACCACACCGTCAAACCGATGGACGAAGCGGCGATTCTCGACGCGGCGAAGACTTGCGGCGCGGTGGTGACGGTCGAAGAGCACCAGGTGCACGGCGGCATGGGCTCGCGCGTCGCCGAGATTCTCTCCGCGCAGCACCCGACACCGATCGAATTCATCGGCGTCGACGATCGTTTCGGTCAGTCCGGCGATCCCGTCGAACTGATCGAACATTACGGTATGGGCAGCGCGGCGATTGAAGCCGCAGTGCTGCGAGCGCACGCGCGCAAACGCCCGTAACGCTCGCAGCGATAAAAAACTACGGAAGCGTTTGCGTTGGTGCAGGCGGCGGAGCCTGCTGTGCCTCCAACGTGATGAGGAAGCCGCCCGTCCATCCCGCGAAGAGATTGTAGAGCGCGGTCACGATGGCGAGCGCGATAAAGGCGAAGATGCCGTAGAAGATCGGAAAGATCACGATGATCAGCGGGCCCATCATTAGGAGTGGGAACGCGTAGGGCATCGGCGCTCCAAAATGGCCGATCAGTGCCCCGATCATCGAGGAAGATAGAAAGATGAGGATCGCGATGACGAGCGCGATGCTGGCGTAGAGCAGCGCGCCGATCGAGGCGACGCTGATAATATCAAGGTGTTTGAGTCGGTAGTTCATGGGAGCGACTTCGCGTCGCCCCCATGGAGACCTGGCCTCTGCGAGCGGTCTTTAGCGGCGCAGACCGAGATCGGCAATGAGCTGCCGGTATTTCTCGATATCTTTGCGCTGCAGATAGCTCAGCAAGCGACGGCGCTGCCCGACCTGCAGTAAGAGGCCGCGGCGGCTGTGATGGTCTTTTTTATGAATCTTGAGGTGCTCGGTCAATTGATTGA
>JAJXVC010000222.1 GCA_021782295.1 bacterium
CGATCTCGACGAGCGAGCGCGCAGAATTATTCGCCGCGCTCGAGAGCGGGGCGTGGGATATGATTCTCGCGACGCCGGAGTTTGTGCGCTATCATGCCAAACGCTTCGCGGGAGCGAGCAACATCGATTTGCTTGTCGTCGACGAGAGCCATCACGTCGGCAAAGCGCGACGTCGCTCCGGCTATCGCGAGATCGCGACGACGCTTGCCGCGGTCGGCGACCCGCAGGTGCTCGCGCTCAGTGCGACGGTCGATGATGAAAGTTTCGCCGAGATTCGCGATGCGTTGCGAATCGAGGAGTGGGCGATCGACCCGACGATACGGACGAATTTGCATGTCGTCGATATGCGCGGCGTCGCTGACAAACACGCCTACGTCGAACAACTCTTCGGCAAAGGTGCGCGTGGCATCATCTACTGTAATTCGCGGAAAGAGGCGGCCGAGGTTGCCAAACGGCTCAAAGAAGCCTGCGGGGAGCGCGTTGCGTTCTATCATGCCGGGGTGCCCACCGATCTGCGCCATGCGGTCGAGAACGCCTTTCGTAATGGGGGTATCGACGTCGTCGTCGCCACGACGGCGTTCGGCGAGGGGATCGATCTCCCCGACGTGCGCGAGGTCGTGCTCTACCACCTCAATTTCAATTTCACCGAGTTCAATCAGCAGGCGGGGCGCGCCGGGCGCGACGGCGCCGACGCGCGCATCCATCTGCTCTTCGGCCCCGGCGACCGGCGCCTCAACGAATTCTTGCTGAAACTCGACGCGCCGCCGTTACCGATGTTGCGGGAGATCTACCGCGGCATCAAGCGAAGCGCACGCGAGGGAGTGCTGCACGGAAGCAGCCGCGATCTTGCCGACCTGCTGGGGATCGACGATTGTCGCGACCGCCATATCGAGAGCGCGCTGCGCATCTTCGAGGATGAAAAACTCGTCGAACTCGGTCGCGACGACGACGGAGCCTACGTGCGCATGCTTCCGGCTCCCGAGAAAGTCGACCTGACGGCAAACGAACGCTTTGCCGAAGGTGAGACCGAACGCGACGCGTTCGCCGAATTTGCGGACTTCGTCCTCGCCGCGGAGGCGAACGCACTCGAGCGGCTCATCGATCGCCCGCTCTACCCCGAACGCGTTCCGCTCCGGCAGATCGGCCGCGACTAAGCGGTCGCGAGCCGCTCCATGCTCTCCGGCGCGCTCACGCCGAGGATGCGCAACGCATGCGCGAGCACGTGCGCGGTCGCTGCGGCGAGCGCGAGCCGCGCCAGGCGTTCGTCGCGATTTTCGGAGAGAATGCGGCACTCACCGTAAAACGCGTGGAAATCCGCGGCAATATCGCGCGCGTAGCGCGCGAGACGGTGCGGGCTCAACGTGCTGACGACCGACTGCAGCACGCGCGGAAACTCTTCGATCCGATGCATGAGCGCGATCTCGCTCGGGTGCGCGAGCGGCGCGAGGTGCTCTCCCCGTCGCGCGATCGCGAGGTCCGCCGGGTCGGCGTTGCGTAGCACCGATGCGATGCGTGCGTGGCCGTACTGCACGTAATAGACCGGGTTGTCGTTGCTTTGCTCGGTGGCAAGTTGGAGATCGAAGGCGAGCGGCGTATCGGTGGCGAGCATGGCGAAGAAAAAGCGCGCCGCGTCGACGCCGACTTCGTCGAGAATCGTGTCGAGCGTGATGATATCGCCGGCGCGTTTGCTCATCGAAACCTGCTCGCCGCCGCGTAGCAACGTCACCTGCTGCGCGATGGCGACATCGAGCTTCCCTTCGTAGCCGAAGGCGGCCGCAATGCCGCGGAGCCGTTCGATATAGCCGTGATGGTCGGGGCCGAGGAGATCGATCGCGCGGTCGGCGCGTTTGAGTTTCTCGTAGTGATAGGCGACGTCGGCGCAGTAGTACGTCGGTTTGCCGTCGCTCTTCACGAGCACGCGGTCTTTGTCGTCACCGAATTGCATGGCGCGAAAGTAGAGCGCGCCGTCGTTTTCGTAGGTCAGCCCGAGTTCGCGCAAGCGCTCGACTCCGGCACGCACTTTGCCGCTCTCGTGCAGTTCCAGTTCGCTCTGCCAGAGATCGTAGTGAATGCCGAAGCGTTCGACGGTGCGCTGCTGATCGGCAACGAGCCGATCGCGACCGCGCTTCCCGAAGATCGGCATCCAGATCGCTTCGTCGACGGCATCGTATGCAGCGCCGAACTCTTCGCGCAACGATGCGGCGATCGGCAGCAGATAGTCGCCGGGGTAACCGGTCTCCGGGAACGGGTAGCTCGGGTCGGTGATTTGGCGGTAGCGCGCGTAGAGCGAGCGCGCGAGCGTCTCCACCTGGCCGCCGGCGTCGTTGACGATCCATTCGGTGAAAACATCGTAGCCGCAGGCGTGAAATGCAGCGGCGAGCGTTGCGCCGATCGAGAGTGCGCGCCCTTGCACGACGACGAGCGGGCCGGTCGGGTTCGCGCTGCCGAATTCCAGCGATATGCGCTGCCCATTACGCGGGCTCTCGCCGTACTGCGGGCCATCGGCAAGGACGCGCTCGACGACGCGATGCCAACAGCCCGGGGCGAGACGCAAATTGATGAACCCCGCAGTTGCTTGCGCTGCAACGACGAGCGCGGCGATCTCCGGGCGCGAGAGAATCGCATCCTCGATGAGTTGCTCGGCGATCTTTTGCGGCGCGCTGCGCGCCGCTTTCGCGAGGCCGAACGCAACGTTCGTCGCAAAATCGCCGAACTCCGGACGCCGCGGCGCTTCGAAGCTCACGCTGAGATCGGTCACGCCGTAACGCGTGCGCACCGCATCGCGCAATACGCGATCGATGCTGACGAGCGCGTCTTCGGGCGTCGGCATCCGGTCAGTGGTGGTAGGGTTCATTCCGCGCAATCTTCGCCGCGCGATAGAGTTGTTCCAGCACGAGCGCGCGCGCCCACTCGTGAAGAAAGGTCAACGGCGAGAGCGACCAGCGAAAAGTCGCACGCTCGAGCAGTCGCGGCGCTGCGCCGTAGGTTCCCGCGACGACCAACGTGAGTCGCGAAATTCCCGTCGTGCCGAGCGCGGCGAGTTTCGCGGACAACTGTGGGCTGGAGAGCGAATCGCCGGATCGTTCGAGCAGCCACATGGGTTCGTCGGCGGGGAGCAAGCGGAGAATCCGTTCGCCCTCTTCGGCGATTGCCTGCTCCGGCGCGCGCCCATCAGCGGCGCGCACTTCCTGTACCTCGCACGGAATCATCGGTTGCAAACGCATTGCGAACTCGTCGCAGAGCGCCGCAATCGGCGCGCTGCGAATTTTCCCGACTGCGATAAGGCGTAGCCGCATGGGAGCCATCATCGCGCCTTGCGCGGGCGGCGCGCAAGCGCATAGCCTGCACCGCGCCGCTCGATCGTGCCGCCGAGTTCGAGCAGGTTGAGCCGTCCGAGCAACTCGGCGGTCGGGGAGCCGCTCGCTGCGACGAGCTCTTCGAGCGTCGATGCGCCGCCTCGGATGAGGCCGAGCAGGGCATCCTCGGGCTCGGGAGCGGGGAGCGCTGCGCGCGCTTGCGGCGCCTCGGGGCGCAGCAGCCCCATCGCTTCGACGATATCGGCGGCGTCGCGAACCAGCGTCGCGCCGTCGCGGAGCAGCGCCAGGCTCCCCGCCCCGCTGCGCCGGTCGACGTCGCTGGGGAGTGCGAGAACCGGGATCTCGCCGGCGGCCCAGCTCGCGGTGTTGAGCGCCCCGGAGCGGATCGGGGCCTCGACGACGAGCAGCGCATCGGCGAGCGCGACG
>JAJXVC010000223.1 GCA_021782295.1 bacterium
TCGACGCCCGTCGCGTGTTCGGCAAGCCGCCGATCGATATTTCCCGTGACGCCGACGTAAATTGTTCCGTCCGCACACGTAAGCATATAGACGTGGTAGTTTTTCATCTCCACGTCCCTCTTTGCAAGATCGGGGATATGGAAAGGGCTGCCCCTCGATACGCCCACTTCGTGGGCTACTCGGGGTGACAGTGCCCCTCGATACGCCCACTTCGTGGGCTACTCGGGGTGACAGGGCCCCTCGATACGCGCGGAGCGCTCGGGGCCGGCGACGCTACGCCGTGCGCGCGTCAGCGATATTCGACGCCGTTGATGACGACGAAACCCGGCGTGCTCCACGAGCTATGCGTGCCGCTGATGCGATGCGTCCAATCGATGCCGTCAAAGCCGTTGCGATCGCGGAAAAACCTACCCTGCACCTCCGCCTTGTCACCGACGTGGATGAGGAGCGGACCGAGGACGCTTTCGTCGGCAATGACGCGCGCAACAACGTGCGGCGCGATGCGAACGTAGAACCAACGATGGAGCCCGCTGCGCGTTCGGCGCACCGTGCGAACGCGAACGACGGTGCCGCAGATCGTTACTTCGGTACGCGCATGGGAAATTTTTCGCGCCGCGAGATAGCCCGCGTTATCGCAGAGCCCGCTTTTTCCGTTGCCGATGTGCCCCGAGCACGCGGTTATCGGCGCAAGGATCACGATCGCGGCGAGCGCCCGAGCGACGAGGGAGCGTGCGAAGATCATCCAGGCGGCTTCTGCGATACCTCACTGTGCCCCTCGATACGCGGCCTTCGGCCGCTACTCGGGGTGACAACAGCTACTCGGGGGGACAGAAGTGCCCCTCGATACGGGCGCGGAGCCTGCCCTGAGCGAGCGAAGCGAGTCGAAGGGAGGGCTACTCGGGGTGACAACATCTACTCGGGGTGACGTCGGCTGCGGAGCGTTGCACTCCGCAGCCGGCGCTGGTCTTTGCTTACCAGTACTTCACGCAACCATTGCCGGTTGAATCGCAAACAGCGACGTAGCCGGTATAGGGCCACGAGCCGGTGTCATCTTCGGTCCAATCGATGCCTTGGCTGCTCGAGTTGTCGTAGTAGTAGCGCCCCTGCACGTAGACGTAATTGCCGGTCGCGACCCAGGGCCAGCTCGGCGGGTCGTTCGTGGGCGCCTGCGCCATCGCGTCGAGATTCGAGACGATCTCGATCGTGCCGCCATTGGGAATCTGCACGTAGAAGTAACCGTGATTACCGCTCGCAGTCACCTTCGACGGCAGCACCTGCGTCACTTGACCGCAGATATCGACGAGTTGATCGCCGGAGATCGTCCCCGCGCCGAACTCCGCTTGGTAGCTGAGGAACTGCGCATCGTCGCACGCATACGCGCTCGGCACCGGCGTTCCCGTCGGTTGCGCGGTCGGCGTTGCCGTCGGTTGCGCGGTCGGCGTTGCCGTCGGTTGCGCGGTCGGCGTTGCCGTCGGTTGCGCGGTTGGTGTTGCCGTCGGTTGCGCGGTCGGCGTTGCCGTCGGTTGCGCGGTCGGCGTTGCCGTCGGCTGCGCGGTCGGCGTTGCGCTCGGCACTGGGCTCGGCGATGGGCTCGGGGTCACACCGCCGGCGCTGAGGCTGACGTCGTCGAGGTATTGGTAGATGTACCCATTATTCCAGCCATTGCCGTAGACGCCGAAAAAGAGCCAGTAGCTCTGCCCGGCGTACTGGCTGAGGTTGTAACTGCGCTCGACCCATCCGTTCGTCGATGCGGCTTCGCTGAAAATCGTATCGACAACGTTGCCGGAGGAATCGAGCAGATCGGCTTCCTGATCGGCGTAGGCGAGGGTGTCGTTGGTGCCTTCGTCGACCCAGAACGTGAGGACGCCGTTGCTCGGTATCGTAACCTGCTGGCAGACGCCGGCATAGCCGTTGACCTCGGGGGAGGCGGCCGAGCCGCTGAACTCGCTGTAGCTTCCGCTATGCACCGGGCTCGTCACGATCGCGGCATTCACATTGCCGCATTGCTGCCAGACGGAGAACCCGCCGCTCTCGAAGCCACCGTCGGCGACGGCGTTCCCCGAGCTCGCCGAGAGGATCTTCCGCGCGGCCTTCGCCTTCGGAAGCGCGATCCGTCGCGCGCTCGTCGGGCGGGCGACGCGCGGTGAAGAGGTGCTCGGAAGCGAGGAAGTGGTCGAGCCGCCTCCGCCGCACGCCGCTAAAGAGAGCGCCATCAGAAGGCCGATAGCGCTGAAACGTTTCTGCAACATAGAACTCCTAGGTGATAGAAATAGAGGTTGCGCGGGCCCCCCGCCTCGCGTCGAAGCCATTCTACCCCTTGGTCGTTAAGTCTACGTAAAGCTTCTTAGTTTTCGAACGCGGATTCTCGTTAAGTCGATTAAGGCTCTACGCCGTGCGGAGCCCGTTGGCGAAGAGATAGAGGCCGAGCATGCTCAAGTGCGGGTCGACGATATCGATCGCGGGGCACGAGCGCGCCACCACCGAGGCGAGGCCGCCGGTCGCGATGACCCGCGTTCGCCCGCCGAGCTCTTCGCTGAAGCGCTCGATAACCAGGCGCGTCGCACCGACGACGCCGAGCATGATGCCCGCCTGCAGCGCCTCGACGGTGTTGCGGCCGATCGCGCGTTGCGGCGGATCGAGCGCGACCTGCGGGAGCTTCGCCGTGCGCCCGACGAGCGCGTCGATCGAGACGTTGATACCCGGTCCGATCGCCGCGCCGAGAAATGCACCGGCGCGCGAGATCGCGGTGAAGACCGTCGCGGTTCCGTACGAAGCAACGATGAGCGGCGAGCCGTACCGTGCGACACCACCGATCGCTGCGGCGACGAGATCGGCCCCGACCTCCGCTGCGCGCTCGCTCTCGATCGGCATCAGCGACTGTTTATCGGGTTCGAACATCGTCGGCGTGAGATTGAAGAATCGTTTGCAGGCCCCGACGATGGCAAAATCGAGTTTCGGCACGACGCTGGCGATCACGATGCGATCGATACTACGCACATCGATCTTTGCAGCGGCAAAGAGTTGCGTGATAAAGACGCCGATCTCGTCGGGGGTGCGATTGGTCAGCGTTCGCACGCGCCACATGTGCAGCACCGATCCCTCTGCGTCGAGGACGCCGAATTTCGTTTCGGTATTCCCGACATCGATCGCGAGCAACACTACGTTTTTCCTTTCAGCAATGGTTCGAGCGCATCGAGCAGGCGCCCGGCGAGCGTTCGTTTCTCCGCGCGCCCGAGATCGATGCGTGTGCCGGAACGCTCGAGCAGCACGTACCCATTCTCTTGCAAGCCGAAGCCCGCGCCGTCGCGCACGTCGTTGACGACGATTGCATCGAGCGATTTCCGTTGCATTTTTTCGCGCGCGTTCGCTTCGTGATCGTTGGTCTCGGCGGCGAAGCCGACGATATAGCGCGAGCCGCCCGCAGCCGAGAGCGCGGCAAGAACGTCGGGGGTGCGCTCCAAATCGACGTGCAGCGTTCCATCGCTCTTCTTCCTTTTCTCCGCCGAGAACTCGCGCGGGCGCCAATCGGCGACGGCGGCGGCAGCGATCGTGAGATCGATGTCGCGCCCTTCGTGCATCGCGAGCGCGAGCAATTCTTCCGCCGTTGTAAAGCGTTCGGTGCGAACGCCGTGCGGCGGCGCGAGCATCGTCGGGCCGAGTAAGAGCGTGACGTTCGCACCGCGCCGCGCTGCCTCTTCGGCGAGCGCAATTCCCG
>JAJXVC010000224.1 GCA_021782295.1 bacterium
CATGAGGTGATTCCGGCCTCTCCGGGCCCGATGACGCTGTACTATCCCAAGTGGATCCCCGGCGAGCACCAGCCGGTCGGCCCGATTGCTAATGTCTCGTCGCTGATCATTACCGCCGGAGGGAAACGTATTCCCTGGCGCCGCGACCCGCTCGACATGTTCGCATTCAAGTTTGTCGTACCGCCGGGCGCGAATGCGGTCGACATCCATTTCACCTATCTCGGTGCGACCTTCGGCCATTATTCTTCGTCGCGATTAGCAACGCATAATCTTTTCGTTACGACGTGGAACCAGAACTTGCTCTATCCGTCGACCGGGACGATTCAGGACACGTTTTTTCAACCGTCGATCGTGTTGCCGGGCGCTGCATGGAAGTTTGCAACGGCCTTAACCGGTGCGCACCGCGTCGGCGATACCGTTACCTTCGATGAAGTTTCGCTCGAACACCTCATCGATTCACCGCTCGATTCGGGTACGCACGTTTACCGGAAGCGCCTCTGGCACCAAGGAACCGCAAGTGCATACCTCAACGTCTTTGCCGATACCCAGCACGAAGCGAACTCGGCAAAAATCGGCGAGCCGCACTACGCGAAGCTCGTCCGCGAAATGATGGCGATGTACGGGGCTCGCCACTGGCGCAACTACAACTTTCTGTTGACGCTCTCCGACCAAATGCCCGGCGAGGGAATCGAACACCACGAATCGAGCGACGACGGGGAGACCGGCGCCTATTTTCTCAATCACAAGGATTTCGTGCGCGGAGGCGATTTGCTTTCGCACGAATTCAATCATTCGTGGGATGGGAAATACCGGATGCCTGCGGGCCTGTATCCCGACAACTTGCAAATTCCGTATAACGACTCGTTGCTCTGGGTCTACGAAGGCATGACGCAATACTACGGTGACGTCATGTCATTTCGCGACGGTATCCGCCCCGCGAAAGAGTGGCCCAACCAAGTCGCCGCAATGTACGCATACTACGACAACGAACCCGGACGGATGTGGCGAACGCTGGGCGATACTGCAACATCGGCGCCGTTTCTTTATGCGGCACCATACGGGTACAACGCAGAGCGACGCAGCGTCGACTTCTACGTCGAGGGTGCATTGATGTGGCTACGCGCAGACAGCATCATTCGCGCCAAAACAAACGATAAGAAATCCCTCGATACGTTCGCACGCGCATTTTTCGGCGGCAAAACAACCGGGCCGATCGTCGTTACTTATACGCGTAAAGATATCATCGCCGGTCTCAATAAGGTGTTGCCGTATAACTGGACGGGTTTCTTCCATAAGTGGATCGACAATATTGCTCCGCACCCGGCAAACGGGTTCACCCCCGACGGTTGGAAACTCGTCTACACGACGAAGCCGACGATCTGGGTACCGAAGAATAATTTCTGGTACTCCGTCGGTCTAGCGGTAAACGGAAACCAAATCGGTGACGTTCGCTTCGGCTCTCCTGCTGCGAACGCATCGCTGGGCATCGCCACTCGTGTCGTTGCGGTCGACGGACGCGGCTATACCGCGCCGGTGCTGGCGCAAGCGATCACCGACGCAGCAAAGACCAAACAACCGATCACGCTGCTGGTCGAGCATAGCGACGTCTATAGGACGGTTCAAATTCACTACACCGGCGGGCTGCGGTATCCGCATCTGGTGCGCGTCAAAGGCGTACCAGATCGGCTCTCACAGGTCGTCAAACCGTACACGAAGTAGGTGTCGGCAATGGAGCAGCAACCCGAAGAACGCGAAGTCCTCGAACATGGCGGCCACGTCGGCACGTTCGATCGATTCGCGAGTTTTCTCGCACTCGGCGAACGGGTCATGTTCGTTTTCGTAGGGTTGCTGCTCTTTGTCGCCGCCGTGGCGCTGGCAATTCACGGTGTGCGCGAAGCCATCGGGCTCTTCACCGTGGGCGGTTCGTCATTGGTCGAAACGACCGCGCATTTCATCGATCTCGTCCTCCTGATCCTCATGATCTCGGAGATTACCTATACGGTGGTTATTTCAATTCGCGGGAAAGCGATTTCGGCGATACCATTTTTGTTGATCGCGGTCATCGCGACGGTTCGCCGCGTATTGGTGATCACGATTCAAGAAATCCACCCCGCCTCGCCGAAGGGGCTGACATGGATATCGAAAAGCAGCGTCGATCTTTTCGTACTCTCGCTGGTGTCGGTGATCTTTGTAGCGGCGATCGTGTTTTTGCAGGGCCGACGCTCTACGGCGAAACAGCCGACGAAATAGATCGAATCTACACCTGGCCGCTGGCCGCGCTACGTCCCTTGCGGTCGAGTTCGCGCTGTCGTAATTCGACGCGCCGAATTTTCCCCGAGCGTGTCTTCGGCAAATCTTCGACAAACTCAATTTCCCGCGGGTACTTATACGGCGCGGTGACGCGTTTGCAGTGCTCCTGTAACTCGCGAACGAGCGCGTCGTCGGGTGTGAACCCGCTGCGTAATACAACGAAAGCTTTGACGATATTTCCGCGGTCGGCATCGGGGCTGCCGACGACGGCGGATTCTGCGACTGCCGGGTGTTCGAGAAGCGCGCTCTCCACTTCAAACGGGCCGATGCGATAGGCGCCGGAGGAGATAACGTCGTCGGCTCGCCCGACGAACCAAAAATATCCGTCAGCGTCGATGCGCGCGCGATCTCCGGTGAGATACCACTCGCCGCGTCGTGTCGCGAGCGTCTGCTCTTCGTCGTTGAGATAGCCTTTAAAGAGCGTCGGTGGAGCGCCGCGCAAGCCGATATCTCCAACGACGTCGGTGGCGCAGACGCGGCCGTCTTCGTCGACGACGGCGACATCATGTCCCGGCGTCGGGCGCCCCATTGCACCGACGCGAACCTCGTCACCGGGGAGATTGGCGATCAGCAGCGAGTTCTCGGTCTGTCCGTACCCGTCGTAAATCGTGAGTCCGAACGCGGCTTTCCAGCGTTCGATCACCTCGGGGTTGAGCGGCTCACCGGCGCTCACGCAATGGCGCAACAGCGGGAGCTTCCAGCGCGTTCCGAGGTCGTCGCGCTTTGCTTCCAGGCGATACTCCGTCGGTGCTTGGCAGAGTACGCTGACGCCGAGATCGCGCAGCAGATCGAGCCGTTCGGCGGGGTCGAAACCGCCGTCGTGCATGACGATTGCGCTCCCGCACGACCACGGTCCGAGCAGGACGTTCCAGAGCGATTTTGCCCAGCCCGTTGCTGCGGTGCTCCACACTACATCGTCGGGCTTGCAATCGAGCCAAAAACGCGCTTGCATGCGCTTGGCAAAAGTGTACGCGCGGTCGTGAATGACCCCTTTCGGATCTTTCGTCGTCCCGCTGGTATAGATGATGTAGCTCCAATCCTTGGAATCGCCTTCGATGCCGATAGACGGCGTTGCCGATTCTGCGCGCGCGTCGAGCCGCTCCCAGCCGGGTGCATCGGCTTCGCTGAGGTAGTACCGCGTACAGGTAGCGGCCTCGGAGCGAATTTCATTGAACTCGGTGAGATTGCTCGAGCACGCCACCACTGCACTGACCACGGCGTGATTGGCGCGGTAGAGAAGGTCTTTCGCGCGAAGCTGTTCGGCACATGGAATGGCGACCGCACCGATACGATCGAGCGCAAGCATCGTAAATATCCAAGCGGGGCGTTTGGGGAGCGCGACGAGAACGCGGTCGCCGCGGCCGATGCCGTCGTTGGCA
>JAJXVC010000225.1 GCA_021782295.1 bacterium
CGGAGATGCCGACCGCCGACACCCCGCGATCCTGCAGCGCGCGGACGATACGCTTATTGATCGTCGCGCAGAGCACCATCTCGATGACGGCGAGGCTGCGTTCGTCGGTCGCGCGGAGGCCGTCGAAACGCTCGCCCTCGATCCCCCGCTCGCGGAGCGCGCCATCGATCTCGGGGCCGCCGCCGTGGACGAGGACGACGCGCTCGCCGGCGGCGTAGAGGGCGGCGATCTCGTCGAGCAGGGGATCTTCCGCAGCCGCACCCGGGCGGGTGCTGCCGCCGTATTTTACGACCGCGAGCCCCGAGGCTATTGCATAACTATTCATAGTGTGCATAATAATACACATAATGATCGCCGCACCGCTAGCCCCCCACGAACAATTGCAGGGGCGCCACTTCCTCGACCTCGCCGATTTCCATCCTGCGGAACTGCGCGCCCTCCTTCGCTTGGCGCGCGAGTTGAAGAGCGCTCCTTCGCTCGTAGCGCGCCCGCTGCTGCGAGGCCGAACGCTTGCGCTGCTCTTCGAGAAGCCGAGCCTCCGCACGCGCGTGTCGTTTGAAGTCGCGATCACCTCGCTCGGCGGTCAGGCGCTCTTTGCCACCGGCGGCGAGATGCTCGTAGGCACGCGCGAGACGCCCGAGGATGCGGCGCGCGTGCTCTCGCGCTACGTCGACGCGGTCGTCATTCGCACGCACGAACACGAGCCGCTCGAACGCTTTGCCGCCGCCGCCGGCGTTCCGGTCATCAACGGGCTCTCCGCGCTCGCGCACCCATGTCAGGCGTTCGCCGATGTGCTGACGATGGAGGAGCACTTCGGCTCGTTAGAGGGACTGCGCGTCGTCTATCTTGGCGATGCACGCAATAACGTCGCGACCTCGCTCGCGCAAGCGGTCGTCATGCTCGGCGGCTCGATGCGTTTTGCCTCGCCGCTCAGTCATCGTCCGCGCGAAGCAACGTTACAACAACTCGCAAAACTCGGAGCACGTGCGGGTGGTCGCGTCCGCGCCTTTACCGATCCGGTGCGCGCGCTTCGCGGCGCCGACGTCGTCTACACCGATGTGTGGACATCGATGGGCGAAGAGCACCTCCACGAACGCAACGCCGCGATGCTGCTACCATACGCCGTCACCGAACGTGCATTTTCGTTCACTGCCCCGCATGCGGTCTTCATGCATTGTTTGCCGGCGCATCGCGGGCAAGAAGTCGAGGCTGGAGTGATCGATGGAGCGCGCAGCCTTGTTTTCGACCAAGCGGAGAATCGTCTCCACGCGCAACGAGCGCTGCTCGTTGCCCTCATCACCGATGGAAAAGGAACCTCGATATGAAAGAACGTCGCCAACGCGCGATTCTCACCTTGGTCGCAACGCGACCGATCCACTCGCAAGAAGAGCTTGTTGCGCTTCTCGCCGAGCAAGGATACGACGCCGTTCAAGCGACGGTTTCGCGCGATATCAAAGAGCTCGGGCTGGCGAAGGTGCCGGTCAAGGGCGAGCGCGGGGATGAAGCGCTCTTCAAGTACGTGCTTCCGAATGCGACCGTTCAGTACGCCAGTCGCCTCCATCGCGTCGTCGCCGAACTCGTGCTTTCGGTTGAAGGGAGTGCGAACCTCATCGTGCTCAAAACGCCGCCGGGAAGCGCGATGATGGTCGCTTCGGCGATCGATGATGCCGGATGGCCGGAGATTTTGGGCACGATCGGGGGCGACGATACGATTCTCGTCATCGTTCGCGATGCGAAAAAAACATCGATGGTCGTTCAACGTTTTCGCGATCTTGGAATTGGAGGAGAAGCATGAGTACGATCGTTCTCGCCTATTCGGGAGGGCTCGATACCTCCGTTCTTCTGAAACGTCTCTTACTCGAAGGAAACGATGTTATCGCGCTGACCGCCGATCTCGGTGAGAGCGACGGCGCGACCGGTGAGGCCGCTGCCGCGGCGATCGCCGCGATCTCCGCGAAAGCGCTGGCGCTGGGAGCGCGTGATGCCGTCGCGATCGACGTGCGGCAGCGTTTTTACGATGAATTCGTGCTGCCGGCGTTTGCGGCGAACGTTCGCTACGAAGGGTGCTACCCGCTTAGCGCGGCGCTCTCGCGCCCGCTGATCGCCGCGCTGTTGGTCGAAACCGCGCGGAGCTGCGGCGCCGACGCGGTCGCGCATGGTTGCACCGGAAAGGGAAACGATCAAGTTCGCATCGAGTTCGGCGTCCGCGCACTCGACCCGAGCCTGCAGGTGCGCGCTCCGCTTCGCGAAAGCCCGCTCTCGCGTCCCGATGCAATCGCCTTCGCCGCGCAACACGATATTCCGATCGCGCAGAGCGCGGCGAAGCCCTATTCGATCGATGCGAATCTCTGGGGGCGCTCGATCGAAGCCGGCGTTCTCGAAGATCCGTGGGTCGCGCCGCCGGAGGATGCCTTCGGTTGGACGGCATCGCCGCAACAGCGCCCGAGCGCACCGAGCGAGATCGTCGTGCATTTTACAGCCGGCGTTCCGCGCGTCGAAGACAGCGTGGGCCCGGCGCTCCTCGCGAAACTCAACATCCTCGGCGGCGAGCACGGCATCGGTCGCATCGATCTCATCGAAGATCGCGTGATTGGCTTGAAGTCGCGCGAGCTCTATGAAGCGCCTGCGGCAACGCTGCTGCTCGCCGCGCGCGAAGCGCTCGAGCGGCTCGTCCTCACGCGCGACGAACTGCGCTTCAAGGCCGGCATCGATCGCAAATACGCCGAGCTCGTCTACGACGGGCTCTGGTACTCGCCGTTGCGCACCGCCTTCGATGCATTCAACGGCGTGACGAGTCAGCGGCTCTCGGGGGAGGTGCGCCTGCGACTCTTCCAGGGGTGCGCAACGGTTGTCGGCGTTCGTTCGCCGTTCGCACTCTACGACGAAGGACTCGCCACCTACGGAGCCGGAGATCGTTTCGACCATCGTGCTGCCGACGGATTCATTCATTTGGCCGGGCTGCCGTTCGATCGGTTGGCGCAGGTTGCTGCGGTCGCCGCGCCGTGAGTCAGGGATCGCTGCAGTGGGGTGGGCGTTTTCGTAGCGCCCCCGACCCCGCGCTGATTGCATTCGGATCCTCGTTGGAAGACGATCTGTTGCTCGCGGCATTCGATATCGAAACCTCGCGCGCGCACGTTCGCGCCTTACTCGGCGGTGCGATTATCACCGGCGATATCGCTGCGGCGCTCGACCGCGCGCTCGATCGCATCGTCGCGGAGATCGGTGATGGATCGTTTGCGGGATGGGCGATGGAGGAAGGCTTCGAGGATATTCATGGAGCGATCGACGCGCGCGTCCGCGAGATCGATGAACGCGCAGGGGGCTGGCTGCACGCCGGTCGCAGTCGCAACGACCAAGTTGCGACGACCTTGGTGCTCTACGCCGCGGCGCGCGCTCGCGATGGAGCGGCGCAAGCGAGGGGAATCGCCGCAGCGATCGCCGAGCGCGCGCGTGCGGCGCTCGCGGACGAGATCGTACTGGCGGGAACGACACACGGCCAGCCCGGGCAACCGATCTTGCTGGCGTTCTGGTTGCAAGCGGCCGCCGAACCTTTTTTGCGCGTTGCGCGGCGTTTTGCAACGGTTGCGCGCGAAGCGATGGAGGAGATGCCGCTTGGTTCTGCGGCGTTGGCTGGGAGTTCGCTGCCGCTCGATCGGATCGCAGCAGCGCGCTATCTCG
>JAJXVC010000013.1 GCA_021782295.1 bacterium
CCACTTCGGTGTTCGAGAACATATATGAATTGAGAAACGTCGTGACGTAATCGCCGTACGTCCCCACCGAAAGCGGATGCCCGTCGATGAGCGTTGCGGTCTCAAACGAACCTGCTCCGCGAATATTTGGCACCGTGATCCCCCCGGGAACCGCAGCATTTGCGTTGCTCGACGGAAAGGAGATCTGCACGCCCGGCACCTGGCTGAGCACGCGCGTTACCTGAACCGCGCCTTGATCGGCAAAAGCCGCCGCGGAAACGACATTGACTGCGGCAGGGGTCGTGTTAAAGGTGCCGCGCCCAACGGCGCGCACCGTCGCGATCGTCCGCAACGATGAAAACGTCGCCGCATGCATCGTCACGACGACGTTTTGGCTCTGTCCGGCAAGAACGGTGTAGTCGGTGTCGGTCGCCGTTTGATAACCCGGCTTCGTAACGATAATTTCGTAAACGCCGGGAGCGATGTCGGAGACCGAAAAATTTCCCTTCGCGTCGGAGAGAGCATAATAGCTCTTCGCGCCGCGGACGGCGATCGTCGCCCCCGCAACCGGTGCACCCGAGACATCGTGGAGCGATCCGCTCACCGATCCGGTGCTTTGAGAATCAGCCTGGGCGACGAGACGATGCGACGCGTTCCGAACCGTTGCCGCGCTGACGGGTCCAACGGTGAGCACGGCGATGGCCGCGGCGAGCAGGAGTCGAGTGAGGGTACTCAAGGAAAACCTCCTGTTAAAAGCGTGAAATCCAAGATCGCTTCACCTTGCGGTAAGCGCTCTCGAACCTGCTCGAGTGTACCCCGGATAGATTAGGAGGAGATTAAGAAAGCAGGCGCTCGCGTCGCCGTAACAGCTCGCCCTGAGCGTCGATGCCCGCTCCAGGACGGAGCGCCAGGCGCCGATAGGTTCCGTCAGGGAGGAGCTCCCGCGATTGCTGGGTATCGGCGAAGAGCACCGAAGCAAGCAGCCGGTCGAGTTCCTCGGCCATCTCGCGATCCTCGACCGGAACGGCGAGCTCGACCCGACGGTCGAGGTTACGCCCCATCCAATCCGCACTGCCGATGAAGAGCTTCCGGTCGCCGCCATCGGTGAACGAGAAGACCCGTGAGTGTTCGAGGAAGCGCCCGACGATCGAGCGCACGCGGATGCTCTCGCTCAAGCCCGGCACCCCCGGTCGCAGCGTACACATACCGCGCACCAGCAGGTCGATCGGCACCCTCGCCTGCGAGGCGCGATAGAGCGCCCGCACCACCTCTTTGTCGGTGAGCGCATTCAGCTTCGCGCGGATCCCGCATGCTCTCCCGGCCTCGGCATGCTCGGTCTCACGATCGATTGCCGCGAGAACTTCGCGTCGCAGCGTGACCGGAGCAACAAGCAATTCGTCGTAATCGGTCACCTTCGCAAAACCCGTGAGTGCATTGAACATCTGCGCAAGGTCGGACCCAAGCCGCGCTCGCGCCGTGAAGAGACTGAAATCCGTATAGAGCCGCGCGCTTTTCTCGTTATAATTCCCGGTGCCGAAGTGCATATAGCGCCGTATGCCGTCTTCATCTTCGCGCACGACCAACAGTGCCTTCGCATGCACCTTCAAACCCGGAAACCCATAAACAACATGAACGCCGGCGCGTTCGAGGCGGCGCGCCCATTCGATATTATTCTCTTCGTCGAAACGCGCTTTGAGTTCGATAACGACCGCGACTTGTTTTTCGTTCTCCGCTGCTTCCAATAATGCGCGCACGATCGGCGAATCGCTTCCCGACGTGCGGTAGAGCGTCGCCTTAATCGCCAGCACACGGTCGTCATTTGCGGCGGCTTGCACGAACTGCACGACCGGGTCGAACGAATCGTAGGGGTGGTGAAGCAGAATATCACCGTCGCGAATCGCGGCGAAGATGTCGCTCACGCCGCGCAGACGCACGGGGATCGCGGGCGTAAACGGCCGGTCGCGCAATTCGTCGAGCCCGGCTTGACGGTAGAGCGACATCAGATCGCTGAGCCCCATAAAACCGTCGATATCGTAACAATCTTCTTCGCGCAGATCGAGCGCATCGAGCAGAAACGCGCGGAGATTTTCGGGAATGCCGCGCTCCACTTCCAGGCGAACCGGTTCGCCGAAGCGCCGTTTCTGCAACTCCGATTCGATCGCTTGGAGCAAATCGTCGGCTTCGTCCTCTTGCAAATCGAGATCCGCATCACGCGTGACGCGGAACAGATACGAAGCGCGAACGGTCATCCCGGGGAAGAGTGCGTCGAGGTGATGCGCGATCGCATCTTCAATCGAGACAAAACTACGCGCCCCCGGAGCGCTCTCCGAAATTTCAATGAAGCGCGGCAGGGTCGGAGGAATCTTCACGCGAGCAAAATGCACGTCGATGCCATCCGGAGTTACTTCTTCGAGTTCGACCGCCAACGAAAGCGAAAGATTCGAAATATACGGGAACGGGTGTCCGCTATCGACGGCAAGTGGGGTAAGCACGGGAAAAACGCGTTCGTCGAAGACGTGTTCGACGGTGCGAGCTCGCTCTTCGTCGAGGTCGGTAACGCTGAGTATGCGTACGCCTTTTTCCGCAATCGCCGGAAGCAGATCGTCGCGCAGCACCTTCATCTGCCGCGGCAACGTCTCGCGAATATATTGGGAGATCGCGGTAAAATGCTCGGCCGGCAATCTGCCGTCGTCGGAGCGCGTCGTCACGCCTGCAGCGATCTGTTGTTTGATCGCCGCGACCCGAATCATAAAAAATTCGTCGAGGTTGGTTCCGAATATCGAGACGAACTTCAATCGCTCCAGCAACGGATTTTTCGGATCGAGCGCCTCTTCAAGGACACGATCGTTGAAGGCCAGCCACGAAAGCTCGCGGCTGAAAAAAAGCTCGGCATCGCCGCGTTCTGCGCTTTTCGGCGGACTCGCGGCTTCGAATCGCTGGAGCATCGTTCTCGCGGGATTCGCCGAGCGTGGGCGAAACTCTAGCCGCAATGCTTACCGATTTGCTCGTCGAGACCGGCACGCATCTCGAAATCGCCGGAGCGGCGCTCGCAATAGCAACTGCGGTGGGGGTGCCGCTTGCAGTGCTGACGGCAAAGACGCGCTTCGTCCGTACCGCCACGCTCGGCGGGGTCGGTATCGCGCGGAGCCTGCCGACGATCGCCGTGCTTGCTCTGCTGCTGCCGTGGCTCGGCGTCGGGCGTCTCCCCGCGATCGTTGCACTCGCGCTACTCGCCCTGCCGCCCATCGCCATCTCGGTCGATGCCGGAATGCGCTCGCTCTCAGCGGCGCAGCGCGAACTCGCCGACGCGCTCGGCCTCGGCGCCCGCACGCGCTTTCTGCGCATCGAGATGCCGGCGACCGCTCCGCTCGCACTCGCCGGGCTCCGCACCGCCGGGGTCGAGTGCATTGCCAGCGCCACACTGGCCACCTTCATCGGCGGCGGCGGGCTTGGCGATGGAATCGTCCGGGGCTTACAGACCGGAAACGAAACGCTTCTGCTGCTGACCGCCGCAACGGTCGCCGGGCTCGCTGTCGTCGTCGACAGCGGACTCGCGCTCCTGGTTCGCCGCGTCGAGGCATGGCGCTGATGCGTCGTCGCACCGCACTCGCAACCATCGGCGGCGCACTCGCTCTCGCGCGCTGCGCGCCTGCGCAGTCGCTGCGCATCGGGTCGAAAAATTTCGCGGAATCGATTCTCCTCGCCGAGCTCTACGCACAGAGGCTCGAAGGAATCGGCATCCCCATCGAACGCCGCTTCGACCTTGGTTCGACGCAGATCGCCCTTGCGGCATTATCGCGCGGCGATATCGATTGCTACCCTGAATATACCGGTACCGCGCTCGTCGACGTTCTCCACCACGCACCGATGCGCGACGGCGCGGCAATTCTCGCGTTGCTCCGCGAACGTTTCGAAGCGCGCTACCATGCGACGTGGTTAACCCCGGCACCGATGAACGATTCGCAAGCCCTCGCGACAACGCAAGCGTTAGCACGGCGTTACCACCTCACGACGCTTTCGGAATGTTCGCGCCTCGCGCCGCGCCTGCGCCTTGCAACCATTCAAGAATTTCTTGCACGCCCGGACGGTTTGCCGGGTTTGCAACGGTATTACGGCGGGTTCCACTTTCGCTCCGTTCGCACGTACGATATCGCGCTGAAGTACGAGGCCTTGTTGAGCGGCAAGGCCGACGTCGCGACTGCGTTTACCACCGACGGCGCGATCGCCGCACACGGCCTCGTTCTTCTGCGCGACGATCGTGGGTTTTGGCCGACCTATCACGCGGCGCCGGTGGTGCGCATCGCGACGCTCGCCCGCTACCCGAAGATGCGTACCGCGCTCGACGCGCTCTCCGCCCGCCTATCAACCGCTGCGGTCGCGTCGATGAACGAACGCATCGAATCCGCACAGGTGAGCCCGGCTTCCGTCGCGCGCGCTTTCCTGCAGCAACAATGACGATCGAAGCGCCATACGCACTTCGGTTCGATCGGGCATCGGTGCGCTTTCCCGGCTCGACAACCTACGCGCTCGAAAACATCTCCTTGCACGTTGCGCCCGGGGAACTCCTCACGATTGTCGGGGCTTCGGGATCAGGGAAAAGCACGTTGTTACGCTGCGTGAATCGTCTCGTTGAGCTATGCGACGGCCGCATTGAGATCGACGGCGTTGCTCTTGACACCTTCGCCATCGACCCGCTGCGCCGAACGATCGGCTATGCGATTCAGGGCGTCGGCCTTTTCGCGCACCTCACCGTCGCCGAGAGTCTCGCTCTCGTGCCGGAGAGTTTGGGTTGGCCGCGCGCCCGCATCGACGCGCGCATCGACGAGATGCTCGCAACCGTGCGTCTCGATCCGCAAGTATATCGCCGTCGACGGCCGCGCGCGCTTTCAGGCGGACAGGCGCAGCGCGTCGGCATCGCCCGCGCCCTGATGTCCTTTCCGCGCTTGTTATTGCTCGACGAGCCCTTTGGAGCGGTCGACCCGATCCTTCGCCCGCAACTCCAAGCCGAGTTACTCGACGTATTACGCGATGCACGCACGACGACGTTATTCGTGACGCACGACGTCGACGAGGCACTTTTCTTAGGCGATCGCATTGCGGTCATCGACGAAGGGCGTCTGCGAGCGCTGGGAACGCCGCGTGCATTGCTCGATCGACCGCCCGACGATTTCACCGCCGAGCTTCTCTGCGGCGATGCGCTGTTACATGAATACCGCCGAGCCCGTCTCGCGGTTCGCGAACGAGGACAATGATCGCGGCAATCCTCGCGCACATCGCGCTCTGCGCGGTCGGCGTCGCCGTCGCAGCGACGATCGCGGTGCCCGCGGCACTCATCTTCGCCGATCGACCGAAGTTCGAACGCTCGCTCTCCGCACTGTTGGGGGCGCTCTATACGGTGCCTTCGCTGGCGTTGCTCGCCGTACTCGTGCAGTTCATCGGGCTCGGGAACACGAGCGTCGAAGTCGCGCTGGTCATGTACGCGCTGTACGCTATCTTCCGCAGCACCGTGACCGGCCTCCGATCGATTCCCGCAGAGCAACGCGAGGTAGCGGTAGCGCTCGGACTACCACGCTTGAAACGACGCTTGCAGATCGATCTCCCGCTCGCTCTTCCGGCAATCCTCTCCGGCCTTCGCGTCGCCACGCTCGGCAGCATCGCTTTGGCAACGCTCGGCGGCTACGTCGGCGGGAGCGGGCTCGGTACGGTCATTTTCACCGGCTTCGCGTTGCAAAACCGAACGATGCTCGTACAAGGAGCGATCGGAGTCGTTACCATTGCGTTGCTCGCCGAACTCGCGTTCCGTGCTCTCGAGCGCGTCGTCCGGCTACGCGCGAGCGGCTAGCGCCGAGAGCGCTCCAACAGAACCAACGCGAAAGCCTCATCATCGTCGGCGAGAAATTCCCGCTCTCTAAAACCGCACGCTTCGCCGATGGCACGCACTTCTTCGCGCGTAAACTTATGCGACGATTCTACGTGCAGGCGCTCGCCGGCTGCGAACTTGATGCGTTCTCGTCCGACGCCGAGCGCATAGGTCGCGCTCCGCTCTGCGATGAGATAGGACTCGATGCTCCCGGTCAGGTCGTCGAAGCTCGAAACATACCGAAAATTAGCTATATCGATATCGGCACCGAGCTCTCGGTTGATCCGCGCAAGTATATTTTTTGAAAACGCTGCCGTCACACCGATCGCGTCGTTATAGGCAAGCTCCATCGCTTCGCGATCCTTGCGGAGATCGACACCGAGCAAAAACGTATCGCCGGGAATAAGGGCGGCGTGGACCGCCGTAAAGAGATCGCGGCCGCGTCGACCGGGATAATTCCCTAAATTCGACCCCAAGAAAAGCGCGAGCGTAGCCGGACGGCGCTCGACGTCGGCAAGAACTTGAAAATAATCGCCGACGAGGGCTTCAACCGTGATTTGCGGATACCTATCGAGCAACTCTGCCGCGGCGGCACGAACCGCTCCAAGCGAAATATCGATCGTCGTGTAACTCACGAAGCCGTATCGCGCGATCGCCGCCTCGATCAACATCCGCGTTTTCTCAGAACTCCCGCCACCGAGTTCGAGCAGGTGCGGCGGTGCTCCAACTTTGTCGACGATCGTCGAGGCATGGCGTTTGAGAAGCGCGTTTTCCCGCCGCGGCAGATCGTACTCAGGAAGCAACACGATCGCTTCGAAGAGCGCCGAGCCCAACGCATCGTAGAGATACTTCGACGGAATCGCCTTTTGTGGAGCTCGTAGGCCGGCAAGCACATCGCGTTCGAAATCGGCGGCGAAGTGGTTCTCCCAAATGCGCTCGCGATAGCGGCCGTTCGCTTCCAAGGACATCACGCTTTGGGTTCCGGTCGCAACAACGAACGGTGAAAACCGTAGAGAAAATACACCGCGAGGCCGACTACGAACCAGGCGGCAAAGCGTAGCCAGGTCGGCAACGATAGGCCCGTGATGAGATAGATGCAGCCGAGAGCTCCCAAAATGGTAAAGAGCGGTGCGAGCGGAGCGCGGAACGGGCGCGGAGCATCCGGCTCGACGATGCGCAGCACCAAAACGCCTGCACAGACGATCGCGAATGCCGAGAGCGTTCCGATATTCACGAAATCGAGCAGCGTGGAGAGCGGAAGCATCGCCGCGAGGACGGCGACGATGACACCGGTGATGACGGTCATACGGGCGGGCGTCCGAAAGACGGGATGAATTCGGGCGACTCCCGGCGG
This sequence comes from bacterium, assembly GCA_021782295.1. The sequence continues at coordinate 7,194 of JAJXVC010000013.1, forward strand.
CAACATGCGATCGCGTGCCATGACATAGAAAATACGGATCTGCCCCAGTAACGACGTCAGCATCACCGTCGTATTGCCGGCGACACCGCCGAAGGCAACAACTGCGTAGGCGAGGTTGTTGTGCGAAACATTCGCCAGAGCATCGAGCATCGCGGCACCATCGGAGAGCCTCCCGTACGGCATCGCCCCTACCGTTGCATATGCGATCGCGACATACAGCACTCCGCCGATCGCGAGTGCAAGGAGGATGCCGATCGGCACGTGGCGTTTGGGTTCGTGCGCTTCTTCGGATGCCACCGTCACGGTGTCGAAACCAATGTAGGCATAGAACACCAACGCCGTGCTTGCCACGATTCCGTGCCACCCATGCGGCGCGAACGGCGTAAGGTTTGTCGCATGCACGCCGGGCAATACCACCGCGAGGAATATCAGCATTGAGACGACCTGAAAAATCACCAGCGCGCCGTTGATGCGCGCCGACTCGCGAATGCCGATCGCAACCAACGCCGCGATCGCCAGCGTAATGAGCGCCGCAATTACATCGAACTGCGGATGCGTCGTAAATACATTTGCCTCGCGCGCCCACGGCGGCAACACAATCCCGACTTTCGCTAGTAAGTGACCGGCATATTGAGACCACGATGAAGCGGTCGGCGCAACTGAAAGACCGTATTCGAGAATGAGATCCCAACCGATCACCCACGCGACAAACTCACCGAGCGTCGCATAGGCATACGTGTAAGCGCTTCCGGCAATCGGGACCATCGACGCAAACTCCGCATAGCAGAGCGCAACGCAGAGGCTCACGAGTCCGGAAAACACATATGCGAGTATCACTGCAGGGCCGGCGACGTGCGCACCCGCGCCGATGGTCGGGAAGATGCCACCGAGCATCGTGCCGAGCCCGATTGCGGTCAACGCCGGCCAGCCCAGCGCTCGACGCAGCTTCGGCCCATCGTTCTGCACGGATTCGCGCGCGATCGGCTGTCGCGCGACCAATTGACGGAACCGACTCATCGTCGGCGCGCTTCTCTACAGTCGCAAAAGAATCCGCCCGCGCCGTTCGTACGCTCGCATCCTGTCCCAGCGGTAGCGAATCAATGCGATGTATTGTTTGGTCTCTGCATACGGCGGAACGCCGTGATATGCAAGCACCGCGCCGGGTCCGGCGTTATATGCCGCCAAGGCAAGCGCGTACGGCGAGCCGACTACCGTTGCGGAACTCGCGTTCTTATAGCGCGCAACGTATCGGCCGAGCAGCCGAGCCGACGCACCGATCGACGCATATGGATCGAACGGATCGAGCCCTACTTCAGCAGCGGTACCCGGCATAAACTGTCCGATACCGATCGCACCCGACGACGAGAGCGCAAAAGGATCGTATGCGGATTCTTGGAGCAGCGTCGCGGCGAGGAAGAGCGGCGGCAAAGCACTTGCACGCGCCGATCGTTCCGTAACCACCGCGAGATAGAGGGCTGTAACCGCATCGATACGAGGATTGTCGGCGAGTATAGCCCGCGCAATCGCAAGCGCATCATGTCGAACGGTGCCGCCGTTCCGCACGAAATCGCCGCCGACGAGGCCATCGAGCAAACGATGTTGCGGCCAACTTAAGATCGCATTAACGAGCGGAACATCAAAGCGTTGTTTCCTTGCAATCGCGCGCGGCTGGTGCAAGGAGAACGCATTACACGCGCACAAGAGCGCAAACGTCATCGGCGACGCGCAAGTGAGAAGGGAACGCAACCATGAATATCGTCGGCGCATTATTCATCGTCCTCGTTATCGGTGATCTCGGCTCGACCTTCTTCTATCACGTTCCGCAGCACCTTTGGTTCACGTTGCATTTGCGCACCCACCACGATCGCCGTCGTTCCTATTGGGATCACGCCGTCCTCTCTCGTGACCCTGCTATTCTGCTCGACGGCTTTTTCGGGGCGATCCCCTACCTCGTCGTCGCAGCGCTCGCCGCCCGGCTCTCGTGGGAAGGAGCCCTCCTCGGCCTCCTCCTTGGCCAGATGCACGTCTGGTGGCGCCACACCACCGAGCTCGGCTGGAAGAGCCCGCGCTGGGTCGAGGCGATCCTCCGCCCCCTGCAGATCGTGCTTCCCGAGGATCATGACGGCCACCACCGAAACCCCGAGGTCGAGTTCGGCGACATCTTCCGTTTCTACGATGCTCCGGCTCGAGCGCTCATCAGCCTTCTCGCCCCGACTAGCCGCCGCACCCGCAACGCGTCAACGCGACGTCGGCGAGCGAAAAGGATACCGGTGCGCGCCTAACGGGGAGATAATGGCAAAGCGCGCACTTTTTCTTATTTCGGATACCGGTGGTGGGCATCGAAGCGCCAGCAACGCAATTTGCGCAGCGCTCGACGAACGCACCAACCCCTCGTTCGAACATCGCATCGATGACGTCGCGGCGCACTGCGCATTTCCGCTTACCCAACTGGGCTTGGGATACAGCATGGCGCTTCGTTACGCTCCTCCGGTCTATGGTGCGCTCTACTATGCAACCAACGGTCGGCGTCGCTATCGCGCGCTGGTGCGTTTTTGCGAGCCGCTCTATCGCGAACGGTTGCGGAACCTTTTCCTCGAATATCGCCCCGACGTCATCGTCTCGGTCCACCCGTTACTCAATCATGCCGCGCTACGCGCACGAGCGGATGCGGGGCTCAACCATATTCCGATCGTGACCGTCATCACCGATCTCGGGAAAGTGCACGAGTCCTGGCTGACGCCCGATGCCGACGCCATCGTCGTTCCCGCCCGCGAAGTCTACCTGCGCGCGCTTTCGCGCGGGGTCTCGCCGGCGCGCCTGCGTTGGCTCGGGCATCCGATCCACCCGAAATTCGACGACGTCGTCGGCACCAAACAGGAATTGCGCAACGAACTCGGGCTGCCGCAAAAAGCATCGATCGTCATGCTCATGGCTGGCGGCGAAGGCGGCGGTAAATTGATGACCACGGCGATCGCTCTTGCAAAGGCGCACCTTCCCGTCGAACTCGTCGTTGTCTGCGGACGCAACGAGGCGCTTCGCGAGCGGCTCGCCGAACTCGCGCCGACGCTTCCGACGCCGATGCACCTCCTCGGCTTCACGGATCAGATTCCCGAATATTTCCGCGCCGTCGATCTGCTCGTCACCAAAGCCGGCCCGGGATCGCTAGCCGAAGCGAATGCAGCGCAATTGCCGGTCGTCGTCTACGATTACGTGCCGGGGCAAGAACGCGGCAATGTCGATTTCGTACGCAAGAACGGGCTTGGGGAGGTCGCGCTGCACGGCGCGGCACAGGTCGTCGCTTCGGTCGAACGGATGATCGGCGACCCCGCCCGACTCGCGCAGATTCGCATTCGCCAGGAAGAGGTCGCTCCGAAAGCATCCTCACGTCGAATCGCCGCGCTGATCTCGCAGATCGCCGTCGATGGAACGATTCCCGCCGACGATTCCCCGTTCGCTCCGCAACTCCAACTCGCCGCGTTCTAAGAACTGAGCGACGCGCTCGGGGTTACCGCGTGCCGCTTCGCCTATTTCGCGACTAAACGGCGCGAGATACGCAACAACAGCGAACGTGGGGTAATCTTCGGTGAAAAGGCGAGCGCGGCATTCATCACGCCGGGAACGACGACGCGCTTCCCGCGTTTCCAACCCTCATAACCTGCGCGCGCAACATCCGAGGCATCGGCGAGCGGTTGCATCGAGAGCAGCGGCGTGCCCTCCATTTTTGCGCGCGTAAAGAATGCGGTCTTCGTTGCACCCGGGCAGAGGCAGCTCACGGTGACGCCGTTTCCGCGTGCCTCTTCCCAGAGCGCCTCGGAGAGCGAAAGGACGAATGCCTTACTCGCGTAGTAGGTTGCCATCAGCGGTCCGGGGAGAAAGGCCGCAGTCGAGGCAACATTGATGATTCCGCCGCTACGCGCCGCGAGCATCCCCGGTAGATAGTTTCGCGTCAATCTTGCAAGCGCAAGAACATCGAGCCGAATTTCGTCGGCGATATCGTTCTCCGACAACTCCGCGTAGGGGCCATTGTTCGCGAAACCCGCATTATTGACTAAGAGATCGCACCGCGGAACCGCTGCGGTGATCTTTGCGATGCTATCGTCGAGCGTCAGATCCGCAGCGATACACGTAACCGCAACACCGCATTTTTCGCGAATATCGGCGGCAATCGATTCCAGGCGTTCGCGCGAGCGCGCAACGAGCACACAATCGTAGCCGTCGGCCGCGAGTACGCGCGCGAACTCCAAGCCGATTCCGCCGGATGCACCGGTGATCAGCGCGAGCGGACGAGCGCTCACGGCAAGTTCATGCGAAGGAACTCCAACGAAAACGCCCACGCCTCTTCGGCAACGGCGCCGCGATATGAGTCACGGTCGCGCGATGCGAACCCATGCCCCGCATCGGGATACAGATGCATCGAAAATTTCTTTTTCGCCTCCGATAGCGCTTGCGCGAGGCGTCCATGCTCCACCGGGGTGATGCTGGCATCGTCGGCACCGTAATGCAGCATCACCGGAGCCCGCAACTCACCGACGCGCCCCACCAAGATCGGGCGACCGAGGCTCTCTTCTTCCGGAGCGATACCGCCGGCATAGAAGGGAACCGCTGCGCCGATCCGATCGGGAAATTCTAAAGCGCTTAAGAACGCAAGCCGCCCGCCCATGCAAAAACCGAGTGCGCCGAACGGCGCCTTTGCGACGTCGTGACGCGCGTCGAGCCAAGCCATGGCATCGCGAATGTAGCCAAGCCATTCGGCATCGGTTCGCCCCTGCAAAATCGGACGAATTTGCGCGAAGTCACCGTATCCGAAGGTTCGACCATCGAAAAAATCCGGCGCGATGGCAAGAAAACCCGCACGCGCGAGCCGGTCGCATTCGGACGCGATATAATTATTGACGCCGAAGGCCTCCTGGTACAGAAGCACCGCACGATGCGGTCCGGGCGATTCGGGAAGTGCAACGTACGCACGACGCTCGCCGTAGGTTATAAACGCACCGTGAAGATTATCCATGTTTATCGAGTCCTCCCTGAAGAGCCATCATCGCCGCGCCGACTTGGCCGGCATCGTTGCCAAGACGTGCGATTTCGATTCGCGTCGTTCCTTTCGGCGCCATCGTCGTTAATTCATCAACGCGCGCCCGAACTGCATCGACCATAAAATCGCCGGCGCTCGAGACGCCTCCCCCAAGGGCGATAAGCTCGGGATTGGTAAACGCGATGACATTTGACAATCCAAGCGCAAGGTCGCTTGTGTAATTTTTCCATGCCGTAAGCGCGTGCAGATCCCCGGCCTGCGCAGCTTTGCGAATTTTCTTCGAGCCGAGTTTTCCTTTATCGGGATCGAGCAAGAAACTGCGTGGGAAGGAAGCTGCAATCGCCATCGCATGCCGGATGAGCCCGGTCCCCGAGGCCTGTGCCTCCATGCAGCCGATCTTGCCGCATCCGCAAACAAACCCGGTCTCCGGGCGAATTTGGTGGTGCCCGATCTCCCCGGCTGCAAAGCCGTGCCCGAGAATCAACTCACCGTCGGCGACGATCCCGCCGCCGATCCCCGTTCCCAGCGTCAGCATGACGAAATCGCTCGCGCCTCGACCGGTGCCGAAGTGATACTCGCCCAACGTCGCGCAGCGCGCGTCGTTCCCGACGAAGACTTGCATCCCAAGCGCTTCGCGAAGCCGCTTTCCGAGCGGCACGCCGAACCAGCCGAAATTCGGGCTATACCGGACCGAGCCGTCGTGTAAGTCGATGTTTCCCGGCGAGCCGATGCCGATCGCCTCGACCTTCGCCGGTGCCGAACTCTTTGCCGCGCCCGCGACCTCGGCGACGACTGCGACGACGCGCTCGAACGTAAGATCGCTCAGATCGCGTTCGTGTTGGCTATGAATCGTGCCGTCATCGGTGATGACGGCTGCGGTGACATGCGATCCACCTAGATCGATCCCGATTGCAGTTTTCATGGCTTTTGCGGGTATTCCTCAGCGGCAAAGGCCACCCCCGCCGGGCTGGTCGAATCACTACCGAATGGAAACGATCGATCTCACGCGACTGCGTGCATACACCAAAGAGACCGGACAGCCGACACATCCGGAAATGCTCGACACCCGCCCTATGGAGCACGTAACGAAAATCGAGATCGACGAGGAGCATATTACCGTCGAATTCGACGAACGCACGACACGCTATTATAACGCGAACGAAATCGTCAAACGCGAATGGGTTTATAAGTATAACGACGACGCCGCATTCGTGCGCGCGATCGCCGGCGTCATCGATCTCGCGCGCAAGCATCTCAAAGATTTACCGGAAAATATCGCCTGCCCACCCGGTTGCGCGGAATGCTGCAGCGGATACGAACCGTTCGTCACTCGCGCCGATATCGAACGGCTCGCCGCGCACCTCAACATGAGCACCGCCGACGTGATGCGCGAGTATATCGTCGAACGACGCTCCGCCGACGGCTATCATCTTGGGTGGGTTCGAAAGGTCACCGAAGATGTCGCCGATCGTTGCGTTTTTCTAAAAGGTTCGAAAAGCGGTCGCTATTATTGCGGCGTTTATGAAGGCCGTCCCGGTGACTGCCGTGAGTTTTCGCCGATCGGCTGCGACGATGTCGACGATATGATCTCGCGCCGTACGAAGTTCGAACCCGGATCACCGTTCCAGCCGAAAAAACGAGCGACGCGCAAAACGCGCCGCTAACCCAAACCGTCGCACCGAAATTACAGGAGGCCGTCCCATGCGCCGCTACCTTTCGTTGCTCTCACCGCTCTTTGCACTTGCCTGGATTGCCGCATCGCCGATGCCCTTGCCGGCGCTTCATTGGCGGTTTATCGGCCCGTTACGCGGCGGACGCACCGTCGCCGTGAGCGGTGTACGGCAAGAACCAAACACGTTCTACATGGCCTCGGTCAACGGCGGCGTCTGGAAGAGCACGAACGCCGCGCGCACGTGGAACCCGATATTCGATAAAGAATCGAGCGGATCGGTCGGCGCGCTCGCGGTCGCTCCGAGCAATCCGAATATATTGTACGTCGGGAGCGGCGAGGGATTGCGCCGCCCCGACCTTGCAGTCGGCAACGGACTCTACCGCTCCGACGACGCCGGGAAAACCTGGCAGCATCTCGGCTTACGCTCCGGAGAGCAGATCCAACACATCGCCGTCGACCCACGTAACCCGATGCGCCTGTTCGTCGCGGTGCTCGGACATCCGTACGGGCCGAACGCAGAGCGCGGACTCTATCGCAGCATCGACGGCGGCGTCCATTTCACGCGCGTTCTCGGCGGCGGGCCCGATCTCGGTGCGGTCGACGTGCGCATCGATCCGTCGAATCCGCAGATCGTCTACGCGGCGCTTTGGGCATCGCGCAACGGTCCGTGGATGCTGCAAGCGGTCTACGAACATCCGCACCACGACGGGCTATTCCAATCGATCGACGGCGGCAGCACCTGGACGAAACTGAGCGACGGGCTGCCCAAGCGCGTCGGCAGGATCGGCATCGCGATTGCACCGTCGAATCCGAATCGCGTCTATGCCGTCGTCGCGCATGGATATGCATGTGGAATCTATCGCTCCGATAACGCCGGAGCGAGTTGGATGCTGACCGATTCCGAGAATCGCGTCTGCGGTCGTACGGAAGACTTTGCCGAGATGGCGGTCGATCCGCGCAACGAGAATGTCGTCTATTCGGTCAATACCTCAACGTGGCGTTCGCGCGACGGCGGGAAAAACTGGACGGCAATGAAGGGCGCCCCGGGCGGCGACGACTACCACACCGTCTGGGTCGATCCGCTCGACCCGACGCACATCATCCTTGGCGCCGATCAGGGTGCGACCGTCTCGGTCGACGGCGGCGCGACCTGGAGTTCGTGGTACAACCAACCGACCGCAGAGATGTATCACGTGAACGTCAGCGCCGGCTATCCGTACTGGGTCTGCGGCGGACAGCAAGAATCGGGCTCGGCCTGCGTGCGTAGTTACGGCCCGTGGGGCGAAATCACGATGCGCGATTGGATGACGGCCGGCGCGCAAGAGTATGGATATGTCGTGCCCGATCCGTTACATCCGCATCGTTTCTTCGGCGGAAAACTCGAGCGCTTCGATTCCCGCACCGGACAGGTGCTCGAAGTCTCCCCCGACGTGCTGCCCTACGGGCCGAATCTTCATGCGCGCGACCGCTACGACCGGACGGCGCCGATTGCATTCAATCGTTTCAACAAACACATGCTCTATTACGGCAGCGACTTCGTCTACCGCAGCGAGAACGACGGGCGCACCTGGGCGCGCATCTCACCGGATCTCGCCTACCGGCATCTCATCGTTCCAGCGACACTCGGTTCGTTTCGCAATCAGGTCAACGCCGGCAATGCGCAACTCGGCGTCGTCTACGCCCTCGCCCCTTCGTATCGCAGCGTCGGTACGCTCTGGGCCGGAACCGACGACGGACGCGTCTGGCTGACGCGCGACGGCGGCGCGCACTGGACGAACGTGACGCCGAAGGGCATGACTCCGTGGAGTAAGGTTTCGCAGATCGATGCCGGCCGTTTTAGTGACGGCACCGCCTATGTTGCAGTAACACGCTTTCGCCTCAACGACATGCACCCGTACATCTACGTCACTCACGACTACGGCACACACTGGAGACTCGCGGTGACCGGTTTGCCCATGCAACCGGTCGATGCAGTGCGCGAAGATAACAAGCGCCCGGGGCTGCTCTACGCAGCGACGGAGAACGGCGTCGACGTCTCATTCGATGACGGTTCGCATTGGCAAAGCCTTCAACTCAATTTGCCGCACACGTCGGTGCGCGACCTCGTCGTTCACCTTAACGATCTCGTCGTCGCGACGCACGGTCGCGGCTTCTGGATCCTCGACGATATCGCGCCGCTCCGCACGCTCTCGCAAAAACTGCTTGCGCAGCGGTTGCACCTCTTCGCACCGGCGAGTGCGTACCGCTTGCGGCGCAGCGTGAATACCGATACGCCGCTTCCTCCCGAGACGCCGACCGGAATGAATCCGCCCTACGGTGCGGCGATCGATTATTCGCTGGCTCGCGCAGCCAAGAATGTCGTCGTCGAAATCTTCGCCGCAAACGGACAGCTCGTTCGCCGCTATGCAAGCAATGAAGCGCCGCGCCCAGCGATGCCGGGGCTCGATAAGCCCGCATGGTGGGAACGGGCGCAGACGCGCCCGTCCGTCGGCGCCGGAATGCACCGCATCTATTGGGATCTGCACGGCACGCCGCCGGCGAGCATCGGCTATGACTTGCCGATCTCAGCCGTCCCGCACAAGACGCCGCAGGTACCGCAGGGACCACTCGCACCACCGGGACGTTACACCGTGAAGATTCTCGTCGACGGAGCCGCGCAACAGGCATCATTTTTACTGCGCCCGGATCCGCAGATACACCTGAGTGCGGCGACCTATGCAGCGCAGTATGCGCTCGCGGAGCGTGTTGTGCGTGCGATGAACGCGAGCTACGCCGCATTCGCGGCTGCGCGCGCGCGTCACGACGACAAGGCAAGGAAGCACTGGGCAAATCTCAATAGCGAACTCGGCGAGCTCCTTCCCGTTATCGACGACGTCGACGCAGCACCGACCGCGGCGATGCGCGCGTTTGCATCCAAACTCACTGCAGCGGCGTTACATCGATCCTGAAAGGGGAATACATGAAACGCACTTTTACGTTCGTAGCCACAGCGCTGCTCGCTCTCTCACTTGCGGGGGCAGCGATCGCTGCACCAACGCATTTGCATATCGCCATAGCGGCGCTCAACCATAGCGGTGAACACGGGTCGGCATCGCTCGTGCAAACCAAGGCCGGCGTTCTCGTCACGGTACATTTGATGGGCAACAAAGCCGCACAACCGACGCACATCCACGCCGGAACGTGTGGGCACATCAATGCCGCGCCCGAATGGCCGCTGCACAATACTGTCAACGGTGTTAGCAGGACCTTGGTCAGCGGGGTCACGATCTCGCAGATGCTTGCCTCGCATTACGCGATTAATATCCACAAGAGCCTCATGGATCTCAAGGATTACGTCGCCTGCGGTAATATCCAGAGCTAATCACGGCGATCGCCGCG